>CAIUAC010000735.1 GCA_903896985.1 uncultured Sandaracinus sp. | reverse complement strand
TCCCGCGCAGCGCCGCCGACGTCGTCTCGAGCGGCGTGCCCGTGATCGTCGCCCTCGAGCCCGCGCTCACCTTCACGCGCGTCGGCAGCGTCGCAGCGCCCACCTTCCCGGCGCCGCTGACCGTGCGCCTCTCTCGCGCGGCGACCGCGCCGACGACCGTGACGGTGACCTCGAGCGCCGCAGGGCTCGTCGTCGCGGACGTCGTCGTGCCGACCGGCGCGACGAGCGTCGTCGTGCCGGTCACCGGCGTGACGATGTCGGCCACTCCGTACACCGTCACGGCGACCCTCGACGGGACGCCGCGGACGGCCGCCGTGCGCGTGATCGGCGCGACCGAAGTGCCCGCGCTGACGAGCCTCACGCCGCTCCTCCCGACCGTGCGCATCGATGGCATGGCGACCTTCACCGTCACGCTGAACCTCCCCGCGCCCGTCGGCGGTACGACCGTTCTGCTCGCCTCGGCGACCGGCGGCACGGTGCCCGCGACCGTGCTCATCCCTGCTGACGCGCTGAGCGCGACCTTCACCTTCACGGCGGGCGCTGCAGTCGCCACCGTGCACGTCAGCGCGACGCTCGACCTCGCGGTCTTCGGCACGGACGTGTCGGTCGTCGCCGCTCCGCCCGCAGACCTCGTCATCAACGAGGTCGACTACGACCAGGTCGGGACCGACACCACCGAGTTCATCGAGATCTACAACCCGAGCGCCACGGCGCGAACGCTCACCGGACTCTCCGTCGTCCTGATCAACGGCAGCGGCGCGACGTCGATCTACGGGACCTATCCGCTGACCGGCTCGCTCGCCGGCCACGCGTACTTGATGCTCGCGTCGGCCGCGGTCGTCGTCCCCGCAGGAACGACCGTCATCTCGCTCGCCGCCGTGCAGAACGGCGGAACCGCCGCGACCGATCCCGGCGACGCCATCGCGCTGATCGACACCGCGACCGGCGCCGTCATCGACGCGCTCTCCTACGAGAGCGCGATCACCGCGGCCGTGACGATGGGCGGCCCCGCGGTCGCGCTCGTGGCTGGGCGCCGCACGCTCGCCGCCGACTCCAACACGGCGGTCGGCTCGCTCGCGCGGCTGCCCAACGGCAACGACAGCGCGGACGACCAGACCGACTGGGTCTTCACGTCCACGGTCACCCCCGGCGCCGCCAACCTCTGATCCCCCGATTGCGCGGGCGAGGACGGCCTCGCTCGCGTAGCGCGCTCTGGGAGCGCGTCCGACCCGTCGTCAGTGCGCGGTGACGAACTCTAGGCCGACGACGCAGCCGTCGGCCTTCAGCTTCACCCAGACGACGCGGGCGTGCTCGAGCGTCACGTTGCCGGGCTCGTGCTCGACGCGGAGCAAGCAGACCTCGCCGACCGGCAGCGCGCGGTCGAGGGCGATGCGTAGACCGCCGACGCTCACGTTGAGCACGACGCCCGACGCGCCCGGCGGCGCCACAGACTCGACGCCCGCGTGGACGGCACAGCGCTGCGCCATCCGCCGAGGATCGAGTCCGTCCTCGTCCTCGAGGACGGTCGCAAGGGAAGCCTGGGCCTGTTGATCGCGCAGCATGGAAGTGTCTCCTGCGGGGGCAGCCCCGTACACTGTGGCCCGGTAAAGCAATGGATGGGCCAGACGGCGGCGCTGGTGCGTTTGGACGCGCCGTCGCCGCTATCGATGGCATTTTCTAGCATTCATGGACGCGCTGCGTCAACGTCGGTCGGTGATTGAGCGAGGTGTGGGCGGTAGTGCGTCACACCAACCGTGACATTTCTGACGCGCTGCGGTTACGAACGTGTCGCCTCTGGCTCACGGTCCGGCGCACCTCGGGCGCATCGTCGCCCAGCCGCCGCGGAGGCTCGCTCGCGAGCGCCCGGACGGAACCGGCGTGTCGCGTGCCTACTCCATTGCCGTGGAGGAGCGACTTTTGCTACAGTGTCCCTGCGTCGGCCGGTCGAGGCTCGCGCGTGAGGATGGCGGGGGGGAGAGAAGGAACGGACCGGTGCAGAACAGCGATCTCCAGGCAGTCAAGCAGGCCCTCGTAGCGGCGGGCGTGGAGATTTACCGGACTCGTCCCGAGGAGATCCAGATCGCGGAGCGCGTTCGGCTTCACATCATGGACTCGGGGATCCGTATCTCGATCGCCGATACCTCCGCCGTGGTGTTCACCGCGCGCTCGCAGCGCAGCGACTACCCGCACGAGGCGCCCGACCAGCTCTTCGCCAAGGTGCGCGGCACGGTGGGGCTCGCCGCGTCGGCACGCGGCTACGCCGAGAAGAGCGCGGGCACCACCGAGGTGACCGACCCGATCGACGCGCAGAAGATCCTCGACGTCTGGCACGAGGTCACGTTCGCCAAGTCGGTCGGCTCGATCGAAGACGCCGTGAGCGAGGTGCTCTGGGCGCTCTCCCAAGAGAAGTACGTCGCTGGCTGAGCGCCCGCGAGCGGCGCGCCTCGCTGCTTGCGGCGGGTCGCGCGGCACCCACGATCGTCACCGACAAAAAGAAAGGGCCACGCGAGATTCGCGCGGCCCTTTACTCTTGGTGGCCTGCTTCGAGCGGACGCTTGCTCGCCCGTCGGAGTCGGCCGTGGATGCCCCCGTTGAGCTCAGGCGCTCGCGCTGGCGCCGCCGGCAGAGCGGGTCACACGCTCGGCGAGCAGCCCCTTGGGCCCCTCTTTGATCTCGAACTCGACCGCCATTCCCTCCTCGAGCGTACGGAAACCGTCGCCGATGATCTGGGAGTAATGCACGAACACATCGGGCCCGTTGTCCTGACGGATGAACCCGAAGCCCTTGGCATCGTTGAACCATTTAACCGTTCCGACAGCCATCCTACTTCCTCCGGCTTGGCGGGGTCTCCGCCCGACGCGCAGGAATACTTCCCGCGCGCCTAACTCCTGGCGTGGAGGAGATTCCCCCCGCGCCTACGCCCCCGGAAGCTTCACGCTTCGACTTGAGCCGCAGCCATTTCGATGAACATCGAAACCCCCAAAGGCGGCCCGACAATATGCCGCTCAGAAGGCGAGTCAAGGCTTTTCTGTCGGAGACTCTGGTGTCGACCGAGCGATGCGGCGTACCATCGTCGGCGTGAAGCTGCCGCAATCCTCCTTCCGCCGTCTCTCCTTCGTTGCTCTGAGTGCGCTGCTCGCGCTGCCCGCGTGCGGCGATGACGATGTCGCACCGCCCGTCGTCGTCGTGGACGGCGGCACGGACCTCGGTCCGCCGGTGCCCGCGAGCACCGCGCACTGCGCCTACACGCCGGTGCCCGCGACCGCGCGCGCGGGCGGCACCGTGACGACGGGAACGATCCGCGCCGGTGTCGGCGAGCGGCGCCTCGACGTGCCCGTCGGCACGGGCCTCGGCGCGTTCACCGCGCGCGGCGAAGGCGACAGCAAGGTCGACCGTCGCTTCGAGGAGATCGCGGGCTCGTGGATGCCGTCGGTCGGAATCCAGACGGCGCCGCAGGTGAAGGCGCTCGCGATCACGGCGGGCGATGAGACGGTCGTGCTGATGAACCTCGACATCGGGGATGCGTACGACGGCATGACGATGGACATCGAGGAAGGGCTCGGCGCCGACTTCCACGGCAAGGTCGTCGTGCAGATCAGCCACACGCACTCGGGCTGGGGGCAGTTCACGGCCGATGACGCGCTGCAGATCGGCTTCGGCGTCTTTCGCCGCACGGTCTACGACCGCATCGTCGAGCGCGCGGTCGCTGCTGCGCAAGAGGCGCTCGACACGCGCCAGGACGTGAAGTTCGGCATCGGCCACAACCCCGACTTCGACCCGACGAACGTCGTCACGCACGACCGTCGCGGCGTCAACAACGACCTCCCGCGCGGCGATCGCAAGGACACGGACCTCTACGTGCTGCGCGTCGATCGGCTCGACGACAGCCCGCTCGCGATCGTGCCGATCTTCGGCGTGCACGGGACGCTCAACGACGGCAACAACCCGCTCGCCTCGACGGACGCGCTCGGCGCGGTGGAGCGCGCGGTCGAAGAGTCGTTCGACGAGCACGTGATGGTCATGCACCTGCAAGGCTCGGGCGGTGATGTTTCGCCGGGCGGCGCGGACTTCGACTGCGGCGGCGACTACGGCTGCACCTTCGCGAACGCGGAGCAGACGGGCATCAACGCGCGCGGCGAGATCCTCGCGCTCTGGGAGGCCACGTCCGCGTCGATGATGACCGAGACGAAGATGGAGATGCTCTCTCGCGTCGTGGAGCTAGGGCCCAACTGGGAGACCTTCACGATCCGTGGCGGCGCGCTGCGCTATTCGCCGTGGGACGGGCGCACGCGCTGCGACGGAGTCGTCTACACCAGCACCGGCGCGATCGCGTCGCCCATCGACGAGTTCAACGCGCCGCGCGGCGCCGCGCTGTGCGGCAACCCGGAGATGGGGCCGATCGTGTTCAGCGGGCGGCTCCCCGGCGCCGATATGCTGCCGATGTACCGCTCCTGCACGAAGATCGAGGAGGCCGCGCCGATCCTCGGCACCGTGTTCGATCTGCCGGCGTTCGAGTCGCCGGTCTGCGCGACGACGCGCACGATGGTCTCGGCGCTGCGCCTCGGCGACTACCTCTTCACGACGATCCCGGGCGAGTCTACGCAGCTGCTCGCGGACGTCGTGCGCAACGGCTCGCCGTACCCCGCCGATCACACCGTCGTGCTCGGCTACGCGCAGGGCAGCATCGGCTATGTGCTGACGCCGGAGGACTGGCTCCGCGGCGGCTACGAGCCGAACATCACGTTCTGGGGACCGCTCGAGGGCGAGTACGTCGCGGAGAAGCTCCTCGAGCTCGCGCAGCTCGCCGTCACGGACGCGCGCGAGGACGGCGCTGCGGGCGGCACGAATCACTGGCCGACGCCGACGCGCGACGACCACCTGCCTCCGCCCGACGCTGCGCCGCTCGCGGGCACGGTGCCGGCGACGATCCCCGGGCTCGTCTACTGGCGTCAGGCGGCCGGCGAGACGCTCCCCGCGGCGCAGCCTGCCGCGACGATCTCGCGGCTCGACGTCGCGCGCTTCGTGTTCATCGGCGAGGACCCGCTCGCGGGTACGCCGCTGATCGGGCTCGAGCGCGAGAGCAGCACCACGCCCGGCACGTTCGAGACGGTCACGCGCCGCAGCGGGCGCCCCGTCCACGACGAGGATCTGCTCCTCATCCACACGCCTGACCCCCTCGTTCGTGTCGGCACGGCTCCGCGCACGCACTACTGGGTGGCCGAGTGGCAGGCGGTCGTGCCGGTCGGTGACGCCGCGCTTCCCGCCGTCGCGGACCGCGCGGGCTTGCCGCTCGGGCGCTATCGCTTCCACGTCGCGGGTACGGGCTACACGCTCGACAGCGCGCCGTTCGAGGTCGTCGCCGCGACGCTCATCGGCACCGCCGCGCGCACCGGCACCACGGTGGATCTTTCGGCGCTCAGCTACCCCGCGGTCGCCAAGGCGTTCCGCATGATCGACGCGCACACGGCGCCGGGCGCGGTGACGCGCCTGCGCGCGGGCGATCTGCGCGTGCAGTTGTTCAACGGCGCCGCGGCGCTCGGCACCGAGCACGTCGTGCCCGTCGTCGATGGCGCCGCGTCGCTGACCGACGCGGACGTCGCGATGGCGACCTCGCTGAGCATCCGCGACCGCTTCGACAACGCGGTCACGCTCTCGCTCTCGCTCTGAGCGGCGCGGGCGAACGTCAACCCTGGTCGCTGCGCTCCTCGCGCGGCGGCCGGGCGGCGAGCAGATCCTCGAGGAAGAACGCGGCGAGGTCGCTGCGTCCGCTGAGGCCCGCCTTCTTGTAGAGGGCGCGCGCTTGCTGCCGGACGGTGGCCTCGCCGACGCCGCGCACGTCGGCGACCTCCTTGTGGCTCAGGCCCTTCAGCAGCAGCAGCGCGACGTCCTTCTCGGCCGCAGAGAGGCCCCAGCGGTCGAGCTGCGCGTCGATCGCCGCGCCGAGCCCGGCGACGAGCTCGGCCGCTTCGTTGCGCCAGCGACCGGCCTCTTGAGTCGACACCTCGAGGCGCTGCTCGAGGTCCCCCGCTCGCCCTTCGGCGACGCCTGCGCGGTCCTCGGCCGACCGAGCACGTTGGTGGAGCCCACGGAGGCGCACGAGCATCCACGCGACGCCGAAGGCTCCGATCAGCCCGACGGTGCCCTCGACGCCGTTGTGCCAGCTCCCCGCGCCCTCCTCGATGTCGCCCGCCAGATCGAGCGCGGCGAGCACGGCGATCACGCCGAAGAGCCCAATGAGGCCCATCGAGACGGCTCTTTCGTGTCTGTCATCCGTGAGGGGCACGTCCGAAAAGCTCCATGATTTCAGCGCGTATCACATCCGTAGCATGGAATGGACGTGGGCCCGCGAGCAATCTACCCCCGTAGTCGACACGCCTTTCACCCACGCCTCGAGAGGGAACCCCATGACGACAGAAGACCAGCTGAACTCCCGACTCCGCATCGCCACGGGGGTCGCCGCCGCCGCCGTCACCGTGGCCGTCGGCATCACCATCGCGTCGCTCACGGGCTACTCCGCCGCGCCGACGCAGGCCGCGGAGTCGGTCGCCGTCGTCGACGCGCCGGCCATCGCTGGCCAGCCCGTCGCGGTACCGGCCTTGGCGGCACGCTCGCCGGGGATCGTGCTCGTGCCGGTGCAGCCGTCGGCGTCGCTCGCCTCTCCCGCTGCGCCCGGTCTCGAGCCGACCGTCGTCGAAGGGGAGCCGCTCGGCGGGTGGGCCGCCGACGCGCGCGGGGAGGGCGATGAGGCCCGCGGTCGTCGGGAGGACGACGAGGACGAGGAGGGCGAGGAGCACGGCGAGGGGCGTGGGCGCGGTGGCGAGGAGCGTGAAGGTGACGACTGAGCGCCGCGCCCCGAGTCGGCCTCCCGCGAGGCCGCGCGCGCCCGTGGCCCCGAAGCGCTCGCCGCTCGAGGCGCGGCTCTGGCTGACGGCGGCCCTCGCGGGCGGCTACGTGCTCGCCTGGCTCGCGCTCTCGCCGGGGAGCGCGCCACCGTCGGGCTCGACGACTCCGGAGCCCTCGGTGGGCGCCCCGCCTCCGCAGGTCGTGTGGCTGACGGAGCTGCCGCCAGCCGAGCGTCCGGTCGTCGTGCTCCCCGCAGGCTGGACGCTCGACACAGGTCGCCTGCCCGCTGCGTCGACCGCGTTCGCTGCCCAAGGCCTGCGCGCCGTGCCCGTGCCGAGCCAGCACCGCGCGCGAGTGCGCACGAGGAGCTCCTGATGTTCAGCTTCCGCGCGATGGGGACCGAGGTCGCGGTCGCGGCGCCAGGCGTCGAGAGCGGCGAGGAAGAGACGCTCGCGCGGGCGGTCGCCGCGCTCTTCGAGGCCCAGGAGCAGCGCTTCAGTCGCTTCCGCGACGACAGCGAGCTCTCGCTCGTGCACGGCGGCGTCGACGCGGTGCACGTCTCGCCCGAGCTGCTCGCGGCGCTGCTCCGCGCGCGGGGCTACGTCGAGCTCACCGACGGGATCTTCGATCCGGCGATCGGCGGCGCCCTCGCGGCGCACGGCTACGACCGCCCGTTCGCGCCCGGGGCGCTCGATCGCGCGGCCGGTCCCGGGAGCTCGCTCGCCGCGCACTTTGCGGACGTGCAGATCGATGCCGCCCGCGGGACGGTCTGGCTCCCGCTCGCCGTGCGCCTCGACTTCGGCGGCATGATCAAGGGGTACACCTGTGACCGCGCGGCCGCCTTGCTGCCGACGCCGTCGTTCGTCGACGCGGGCGGGGACGCCGTGATGCGCGGCGCAGGTCCGGACGGCGACGGCTGGCTCGTCGAGGTCGAGGACCCTCGCGACGCTGAGCGCGTGCTCGTCTCGCTGCGCGTGCGGGACCGCGCCGTCGCGACGAGCGCGCCGAACCGTCGCCGCTGGCAGGTCGGAGGGGCGAGCGCGCACCACCTGATCGATCCGCGCACGCAGCGCCCCGCGCGCTCGGACGTCGCGCAGGTGACGGTCTTCGCGGAGAGCGCAGAGCTCGCCGAGGTCGTCGCCAAGACGGCGCTGGTGCTCGGTGGTCGTGAGGCGCGCGACGTGCTCGAGCGCACTCGCTCGTCGGGCGTGCTCGTCCGCAGCGGCGGTCGGTTCGAGGTGGTCGGCGACCTGGAGGTGATCGGTGCGTGACGCCCTCCGCGGAGTGCTCGGCGGTGTGGCGCTGCTCGTCCTGCTCGACGCGCTCGCCGCGCGCGCGGGCTGGACCGGCGGGCTCCTGCCGCACACGGCGGGGACCGCCGCCTGGGTCGCGTCCCGATCGGCCGGTCTAGTCGCCTACGTCGCGCTCACCCTCGATGTCGTGTTTGGGGTGTTTCTCTCGACCGGCGCGGCGGACCGATTCCTCCCGCGCGCGCGCAGCCTGGAGCTGCATCGCTGGCTCTCCGGCGTGGCGCTCGGGATGGTCGCGGTGCACGCGCTCGCGCTCGTCTTCGACGGCAAGGTGCGCTTCGATGTGCTCGATCTGCTCGTGCCTCTGCTCGCGCCCTATCGGCCCCTCGCCGTCGCGCTCGGCATCGTGGCGGTCGCGGCGCTCTACGTCGTCCGCGAGAGCTTCGCGTGGCGGGCTCGCCTCGGCGCCGCCCTGTGGAAGAAGCTCCACATGGTCGGCTTCGCGGCGTTCGTGCTCGCGACGGCGCACGGCATCTTCGCGGGCAGCGACACCGGGCGCCCGTGGACGCGCCTGCTCTACATCGGCGCCGTCGCGGTCGTCGCGGGGCTCGTCGGCTATCGCTTCGCTGCGCCGCGACGAGCGAGCAGGACGGTCAGTTAGCTCGTCGCGAGGCGCCTCACGTAGAAGACCTTGTCGTCGCCGCGCGAATAGAAGTCCCGCACGCGGGCCTCTTCGACGCAGCCGACGCGCAGGTAGAACGCGCGCGTCGGCTCGTAGTCGGCCCGCGAGCTGGTCTCGATGACGAGCTGATGCTGTCCGTCCGCGCGGAGCACGCGCGCGACCTCGTCGAAGAGCACGCGTCCGATGCCGCCGCCGTGCAGCGCCGGGTCCACGGCGATCCAGTAGAGATCGCAGGTGCCGTGGGTCAGCGGCGTCGTGCCGAAGCACGCGTAGCCGAGCACGAGCGCCGCGTCCTCGACGTCCGCCGCGACCACGAAGCGATAGGGGTCGGGCTGTTCGGGATCCGCGAACGTCTCATCCAGGAGGGAGAGCGCGCAGTCGACCTCGTCCTGCGAGAACACGCGCGTCCGCAGCAGAATCGAGCCAATCGCGCTGCGATCGCTCGGCGACAAGGACCGGATCACGCATCGTGCGCTCTTCGGCGGCCGCGAGGATTCGTTGGACGAGCTCATCGTAGCTCCAGGAGAGCGCGCGCGCGGCGTTGGCGAAGCCAGCGTCCGGCGCGAGATCGGGGTTGGGGTTGACCTCGAGGACGCGAACGTGACCGCCCGCCGTGATGCGCAGATCGACGCGCCCATAGTCGCGCACGCCGAGCCCGCGATAAGCGCGCAAAGCGACGTCGCGCACGCGCTTCGCGAGGCGCGAGGTGAGCTCCGCGGGGCAGCGGACGGTGCTGTCACCCCAGTCGCTGCTGCCCTCGATCCACTTCGCGTCGTAGGTGACGATGGCGGGCATCCCTGCCGGCAAGCGGAACTCGATCTCGGCGACCGGCAGGCACTCGGCGCTCGCGCCGTTGCCGACGATGCCCACGTTCAGCTCGCGGCCGTCGATGAACTCCTCGACGAGCGCCTCGGGGCCGTATTTCTCCCACAGCAGCGCCGCACGCTCGAGGGCGGCGGGCGCGTCGTTCACCACGGAGCCGCTGTCGATGCCGCAGCTCGCGTCGGCGACCGCGGGCTTCACGATCACCGGGAACGTCAGGCGTCGCGCGAGGGTCGCGCAGACCGCCCCGTCGCTGCCGCGCACGAGGAGATCCTCCGGGCGCAGCACCTGCCAGCGGGCCGTCGGCACGCCGAGGCCGCGCAACATGGTCTTGGTGAGCGGCTTGCGCTGACAGACGCCGAGCGCGAGCGGCGCGGAGCCGGTGAAGGGGACACGCAGCAGTTCGAGCACCGACGCAGCGGCGGACTCGAGGTCGTCGCGCCCGCCCAGTGATTCGACGAGATTCACGACCATCGACGGGCGATGAGCGCGCACGGCCTCGATGAGCGAGTGCACGTCGTCGGCGCGCGCGATGGCGACGCGCTTCCCCGCTCGCTCGAGCGCCGCGCGGATCGCCTGCACCGACGCGTCCACGCCCTGCACGGCCTCCGCGTCGTGACCGCCTGTGAGGGC
>CAIUAC010000734.1 GCA_903896985.1 uncultured Sandaracinus sp. | reverse complement strand
GGCGGTGGTGGCGGCGGGGGCGACGACGACATCCCGTTCTGAGCGCGCGTCGGGAAGGGCGTGCGCGGCGCGCGCGAGGCCGTCGGGCGCGCTCGCCTGTGCGCTGGCGCTCGTCGCGCTGGCTACGGCGTGCAGCGACGGTCGAGCGGGTGCGTCCGGGGCAGCGCCGGGGCGTGACCCCGCGGCCTCGGGGCGTGACCGCGCGGTCGGCGCGCCGACCGTGGCGCGCATCGTGTCGCTCGCGCCGAGCACGACCGAGACGCTGTTCGCCATCGGCGCCGGCGCGCAGGTCGTCGGCGTCAGTCGCTTCTGCGACTTCCCTCCGGCGGTGGCGCGCTTGCCTCGCATCGGTGGCTTCAACGACCCCTCGCTCGAGGCGGTGCTCGCGCTTCGCCCGACGCTCGTCACCGGCGCACGCGGGCCGGGGAACCGCGGCGCCGTGGACCGCCTCGGCGCGCAGCGGATCGAGACGTACTTCCCAGAGGACGCCTCCCTCGACGACGTGCGCGCCTCGATTCGCGGCATGGGCGAGCGGACGGCGCACGTCGCAGAGGCAGGGGCGCTCGTCGCGCAGCTCGACCGACATCTCGCCGCGATCCGCGCCTCGCTCGCCGGTCGAGCGCGCCCGCGCGTGCTGCTGGTCTTCGGGACGAGGCCGCTGTCGGTCGCCGGTCCGCGAACGTTCGCCGATGAGATGCTGCGCGCGGCGGGGGGCGACAACGTCGTGACGAGCGGACCCGCGTATCCGTCGCTCGGGATCGAGCGCGTGATCGCGCTCGCGCCGGACGTCATCCTCGAGGCGGGCATGGTGGCGGGGGACGACGGCGACTTCGACTGGGCGCGCTATCCGTCCATCCCCGCCGTCCGGGATGGGCACGTGCAGCGCTTCGCTGACGACCGCGTCCTCCGACCCGGCCCGCGCGTCGCCGAGGGGGCCGCCGTGCTCGCGCGCTTGCTCCATCCGGGCGTGGCGATCCCATGAGCGCAGCCCCTCGCAAGGAGCGCGTCGACCTGCTGCTCGTCGCGCGCGGGCTCGCCGACAGCCGTGAGAAGGCGCGCGCCTTCGTGCTCGCGGGGCTCGTCTACGTCGGCGAGCGTCGCATCGACAAGGCGGGCGACACGCTGCCCGTGGAGTGCGTGCTGACGGTGCGCGGGCGCGATCACGAGTACGTCTCGCGGGGCGGCGTGAAGCTCGCGGGGGCGCTCGACGCGTTCGCGCTCGATCCGCGCGGGCTCGTCTGCGCGGACTTCGGCGCCTCGACGGGTGGCTTCACGGATGTCCTCCTGCGGCGCGGCGCGGCGCGCGTCTACGCGATCGACGTCGGCTATGGGCAGCTGCATCCGACGCTGCGCAACGACGCGCGGGTCGTCGTCATGGACCGCACCAACGCGCGGAACCTCGCCGCGGGCGCGCTGCCGGAGACGCTCGATCTCGTCGTCATCGACGCGAGCTTCATCTCGCTCGCGAAGCTGCTCCCCGCCGCGAAGGCGCTGCTTCGCGCGGCAGCGGCGGACGCGCCCGGCGGGGAGATCGTCGCGATGGTCAAGCCTCAGTTCGAGGTCGGTCGAGGCAACCTCGGCAAGCGCGGCGTGGTCCGGGACGCGACCGTGCGCGGCGAGGCGATCACGGCGGTCGAAGACTCGGCGCGCGCGCTCGGTCTCGTCGTGCTCGGGCGGTGCGACAGCGTGCTCGCGGGGCCCGAGGGCAACGTCGAGGCGTTCTTGAGGCTGGGCCTGAGCGGCGCGCAACGAGCGGTTCCCGAGCATGGATTCGAACCATGATTCATGGCTTCAAAGGCCACTGTCCTGCCCTTAGACGACCCGGGAAAAGGGTGCTGTTCTTAGCCGAGAACGCGGCGCTCCGCACGCGCGACGTCGCGACTTAGCCGCGAGGCACGGGCTTGAGCCCGACCTTGCCGTCCTTCAGCACGACCTCGAAGTCGACCGGCTTGCCGTACTTCTCGCGCATCTTCGGCGCGGCCTCACATGAATTCTTGGTGAGGGCGTCGCAGGAGACGTCGGGCACGGACCGTCTCGCGCCTCCTCGCCGACTCTCGCTGCGGCTCTGGCTAGGGCTCCGGTTCTGGCTCTGGCTCCGGCTCTGGCTCTGGCTTCGGCTCTGGTTCTGGTTCTGGTTCTGGTTCTGGTTCTGGCTCGTCGGTCGCGCTCGCCGCGCCGCCCGGTCGGAAGCCGAGCGCGCGTAGCTGGTGGCGGTCGCGGATGGCCACGCGGGCGATCGCGCTCCACTCGAGGTACCAGCTCCACAGCGCGGCGTCGCGCGCGGTGACCTCGGTCGCGCCGACGCTCGCAGGGGCCGCGACGTCGAACGTGCGGAGCGTCGCGAGGAGCCGCGTCGCCTCGGCGATCACGCGCGCGTCTAGCCCGCGCGCGGTGAGCAGCTTGCGCGCCTGCTTGCCGCCCTGCGTCGACTCGAGGTCCGCGAGGCGCTCGAGGAACGTGCCGACGACGAGCACGGCGGCCCTTCCGTCGGTCGGCGTGAGGCGGTCGAACAGCGCCGCGTGGTCGCGCGGATGGCGGGTGCGCAGCGCCGCCCCGGCGATCGCGAACCACTCGCGCTCCCACGCGACGAGCGCGGCGAGCGCGACCGACCCGGTCTCCTCTGGCTCGCGCTCGGCGAAGGCGTCGCTCGTCAGCGCCGCGACGAGGCGCCAGCCCTCCGCGAGCTCCTCCGGCGTGAAGCCATGCCGCGCGAGCGCCGCCGCGACGCCCTCGCGCCGCAGCCCGAGCAGGAACTCCACCACCCGCAGCGCCCTCTGGCGCGTCGTGAGCCTCGCCATCCCGCCTCCCGAGGCCCGCCCTTGGGCCAAACGTCCCCCGATTCAGCCACCGAGCGCCCGCGTTGGTCAAGCGCGAAGATCCCTTCGCTCGCAGCGCGACATCCCTCGCTTCGCCCTGAGATCCCCTTCATGGAGCAGTAGTCCCCTCACTGGAGGTCGATGGCTCCTCAGTTGAAATGTAAATTCTCCATCGCGGGTCAGGCGATCCCCTTTGCGCGACCATGATTCCCCCACGCGAAAATCATGATCCCCTCGGGTTGGCAGGTGGAAGTGCTCAGGGGATCTCGGATCCAGGCGAGGGGATGTAGCTACGCGTCGAGGGGATAGACGCCCGGCGACCTGACCAAGGTTGAGCTTGGCCGAGCTTGGCCGCTACGCGTCG
>CAIUAC010000733.1 GCA_903896985.1 uncultured Sandaracinus sp. | reverse complement strand
CGACGAGCAGCCGGGGCGCGCCCCCCACGGTGATCGCGTAGAGCCGCGACACGCCGCTGACGCCCGACACGAACACCGCCTCGCGCCCATCGGGGCTGAGCGCGGGGCACCACACGGGCGCCATCCCCGCCGTCCAAGCGCGCGCCGTGCCCGTCGTCAGCTCGGCGACGGCGAGCTCGTAGTCGGGCATCTCGCCGCGCACGTACGCGACCGCGTGCGCCGTCGTCGAGAGCGGCCCCTGCGCGCTCGGGTCGAGCTCGAGCGTCCGCCCCCCGACGTGCGCGCGGAGCACGTGGTCCACGCCGAGGATGACGATCGCGTCGCCCGCGAACGCCGCCATCAGCACGCGCGCGCCCTCGAGCGCCGGGTCGAGCGGCTGGCCGTCGCGCTCCGTGCGGAGCGAGAGCGCGAGCTCGACGCCGGTGTTCGGGATCGGCTCGTTGAGCGCGCGCCCGAGCAGGCGCGCCCCGTCCGCGCGCACGTCGAGGACGCGCTCGTCGTCGTACGCCGCCTCGATGGGCGCGGGCGTGGCGCTCGGTGTCGTGGTGTTCAGTGCTTCGGCATTGGATGGCGCGCTGCCCCGCACGTCGACGACGAGCGGCTGCTGAACGCGCGCCGACGAGTCCGCGGCGCCGCGACAGCCGCCGAGCGCGAGCGTGAGCAGCGCGAGCGCGAACGACGACCGCGCGCCGCTGAGCCCCGCATCGCTGAGCCGCGCGCCGCTCACTCGGCGAGCCAACGAAAGAGGGGGAAGCCGTTGACGGACTCGCCGCGCAGCCCGACCGCGTGGAGCCGGGCGATCTCGGCGGGCGTGAGCGCGTGCGCGTAGACGGCGACCTCGTCGAGGCCGCCGACGAACGAGCGCTCGGGCGACGGAGCCGCGGCCGGCGCGTGCCCGACGTGGAGCGCGCCGCCGAGCGCGAGCGGCCCAGCGACGGCGCCCTGCGCGACGCGCGCGCCGTCGACGTAGAGGCGCGCCGTCGTGCCGTCGAAGGTGAGCACGAGGTGCTGCCAAGCCCCGCCGACGAGCGCGCCCGCAGGCGAGGTCAGCGTCGTCGGGCTCGTCATCGGCGCAGGGTCGGCCTCGGTCACGCGGGCGAAGAGTCCGTCGCCGGGGTCCCCGCTGCCGAGCTCGACGCCGACGTGCGTGCCGTCGACGAGCGTCAGCAGCGGGCGCGAGGCGCCGAGCTCGCCTTGGCGCTGCCACACCTCGAACGTGCACGCCTCGGCGCCGGCGAGTCCGTGGACCGCGTCGAGGCGCGCGTAGGCGTTGTCGCCCGGCAGCGAGATCGCGCCGCCGACGTCGAGTGCGCTGAGCCCCTCCGCCGCGCGCTCGACGCGCCCGACGGGCGTGACCGCGTTGTCGTGCCCGCTGACGTCCGCAAGCGAGGCGCGCGCGCTCTCGAAGCGCACGAAGGCGAGCGGGTCATAGGAGCGCACCAGCGCCGCGTGGTCGATGCGCAGCGGGCGCTCGCGCTCGGGCGTCGGGCTGCAGGTGCCGTCGCAGTGCAGGCTCGCGCACTCGAGATCGCTCGCGCACGCCCAGCCGTCGGCGCGGCGCGCGCGGCACTCGCCCCAGACGCCGGGCGTCCACGCGCCGGGCAGGCTGCAGAACTGCCCCGCGCCGCAGTCGAGCGGGTGCGAGCACGCCGTGCCGACGCGGCGCTCGCAGACGCCCTCCGGGCTGCCGTCGCTGCGCAGGTGCAGGCGACACAGCGTGCCGTCGGCGCAGGAGTACGCCGAGACGCGCAGCGAGGCGACGTCGGCGCGCGGCGGCGTGCAGTCGGCGCCCTGTGCGCCCGTGCCCGTGAAGACGGCGGCGAAGGCGTCCGGGTCGACGGGCGTCGCCCAGCACGCGGCGCCGCGGG
>CAIUAC010000732.1 GCA_903896985.1 uncultured Sandaracinus sp. | reverse complement strand
GCGAAGACCGCGTCAACTTCGCGCACACCGCCGGCAAGGTCACCGCGATGCGCACGCTCGGCGTCCCGTACACCGACGCGCAGATCGCCTCAGCGTCTGACGACGCCAAGCGCGCAGCGCGCGTCATCGCGGCGGATCTCCGCGCCGCGGGTCACATCACCGCGCCTCCGGGCAGCAAGCTCGTCGCGCTCATCGCGTACCTGCAGCGGCTCGGCTTCCAGACCTCGCCGACGGTCGCTGCGGCGGCCCCCGCAGCAGGAGCCGCGCCATGAGCGCCATCGCCCATCAGTTCTTCGCCGACAGCCCGGTGATCTTCTATCCGATCATCGCGCTCCTCATCTTCGTGTTCGTATTCTTCTTCGTCACGGCGCGGGTCCTCCGCGCCCGCACCGAGGACATCGATGCGCTCGCGCGCATCCCGTTCGGCGACGCCGAGGAGGCCCCGCGCCATGAGTGAAGTGAAGCGTAAGGACGACATCCAGGGGGACATCCTCCACGAGTACGACGGCATCGAAGAGGCGGACAACCACCTCCCGCTCTGGTGGCTGGTCACGTTCTTCGGCGCGGTCATCTTCGCCGCCATCTACTGGTCCGTCTACTCGAGCTATGGGCTGCTCAAGCCGCCCTTCGCGGAGTATCAGGAGGAGCAGGCGGCGATCGACGCGGAGTCCGGAGCCCTGCTCACGGACGCAGAGGTGGCCGCGTTCGCCGCGGACCCCGCGCGCGTGACCGAGGGGCGCGCGGTCTTCGCGCAGAACTGCGTCGTCTGTCACGGGGAGCGCGCCGAAGGAAAGATCGGCCCGAACCTCACCGACGGCACGTGGATTCACGGCGGCGCGGCGAAGGACATCTTCAACACGATTCGCCTCGGCTTCGCGCCGAAGGCGATGCCACAGTGGGGCAACGTCCTCGGCCCGCACCGCACGCAGAGTGTGGCAGCCTTCATCATCTCGCTCCGCGGCACGAACGCGACGGGCGGCAAGGAACCGCAGGGCACTCCCTACGATCCCTCCGCGCCGCCCCGGTTGGCCCCCTGAGGTAACACCATGACTGAGCACGTGCGACTCCCGGTCGTCGATGAGCGCGGTAAGGGCTCGCTGAGGACCGACGGGTCGCGCGTCAGTATCGTCCCCGCGGACGTGAAGGGCCGCTTCGCCACCGCCCGGAAGGTGGCGTTCGCGGTCCTGATCGGCGTCTACGCGGTGATGCCGTTCGTGCGGATTCACGGGCATCCCGCGCTGTTGCTCGACATCGCGCATCGACAGTTCTTCTTGTTCGGGCAGACGTTCAACGCGCAGGACACCTGGCTGGTGTTCTTCCTGCTGACGGGCGTCGGCTTCACGCTGGTCGTCGCGGCGGCAGTGATCGGCAGGGTCTGGTGCGGCTGGGCGTGCCCGCAGACGGTGTTCCTCGATGGCGTCTTTCGGCGCATCGAGCGTTGGATCGAGGGGCCGCGCAACACTCATCTGCGGCGCGACGCTGGCCCGATGAGCTTCGACAAGCTCTGGCGGAAGCTACTCAAGCACTCGATCTTCCTCGTGCTCGCGGTGCTCCTCTCGCACCTCCTGCTCGCGTACTTCGTGACGCTCCCCGGCGTGCTGACGTTCGTGAAGGGGCCGCCTGCCGAGCACCTCGAGGCGTTCATCTGGACGACGGCGTTCACGGTGATCCTCTATCTCGACTTCGCGTGGTTCCGCGAGCAGCTTTGCTTGATCATCTGCCCCTATGGGCGCCTGCAAGCGGTGCTGTCGGACACCGACACGATCACGATCGGCTACGACGCCAAGCGCGGCGAGCCCCGCGGCAAAGCGAGCGACAAGGACGCCGGCGCGTGCGTCGACTGCGGCCGCTGCGTCGTCGTGTGCCCGTCGGGCATCGACATTCGCAACGGGCAGCAGCTCGATTGCACGGGCTGCACGGCGTGCGTGGACGCGTGCGACGAGGTGATGACGCAGCTGAGCCGCCCCGTCGGGCTCGTGCGGCACGACTCGCTCAACGGGTTGCTCGGGCGCGCCAAGCGCATCCTGCGGCCGCGCCTCTATCTCTACGCGGCGCTCCTCGTCGCGGGCATCGTCGCCGCGTCGATCGCCGTCGCGAGCCACCAGCCCTTCGAGGCGAATATGCTGCGCCTCCGCGGGATGCCCTATCTGCTCGCGACGAGCCCCGCCGGGGTCGCGACGATCCGCAACGACCTCGAGATTCACCTGGTCAACAAGCAGAACGACCCGCGCACCTTCACGCTGCGGCCGGTGTCGCCTGCGGGGGTCGCGATGGACTACGCGCTCCGGAGTCGTTCGATCACGCTCCCCTCGCTCGCAGAGCAGCGAGTGCCCCTCTTCGTGACGCTCCCGGAGAGCGCCTATCGACGGCACCTCCTCGTGCAGGTGGACGTGACGATGGAGGGGGAGTTCCCGGAGACGCAGCACGCGCACGCGCCGTTCATCGGACCGCACTGATGAGCGTGAGCGTCGCGCTCTGGGCGCTCGTGGCGGGGGCGACGGCGGGGCTCGCGAGCATCCCGCACTGCGCGGGGATGTGCGGCCCGCTCGCGGCGTTCGCGTGCCGCGCGCCGAGCGGCGAAGGGACGCAGCTGCGGCGCATGGTCGCCTATCAAGGTGGGCGCCTCGTCGGCTACACGACGCTCGGCGCCGTCGCGGGCGCGCTCGGGCACGGGCTCTCGTTCGCGCTGCCGGGGCGGTACGTACAGGCGCTGCTGTCTTGGTCGCTCGCGCTCGCGCTCGGGGTCGCTGCGGTGCGGGCGTATCGCGCGTCGCGCCCGCAGCAGGCCGTGCCCGCTGGCGCGCCCATCGCCCTCGGACGTGCGCCGCGCGCGCCGTCTCTCGCGGAGCGCCTGCTTGGGCGCGTCTTGCACGCCCCGCTTCTGCTCGGGCTGCTGACGGCGCTCCTCCCGTGTGGCGCGCTCGCGTCGGGGCTGCTCGTCGCGGCGGGGACCGCGGCGCCCCTGAGCGGCGCGCTCGCGATGTCGGGGTTTGCGGTGGCGAGCGGGCCGGCGCTCGCGCTCGCCGCGTGGGCTGTCTCGAAGGTGCGAGGCGTCGCGGGGCCCGTCGGGCTTCGCCTCGCGGCGCTGGCGCTCGCGCTCGGCGCCGTCGCGCTCGCGGTGCGCCCGATTCCGTCGCTGCGGAGCGAGGAGCCGGTCAGCTGTCACACCCCGCCCTGAGGCGCTGCGCTAGGCGCGCGCGCCGCGGACGAGCGTGCGCACTCCCGACGACGCGGCGACGATCACGCGGTCTGCGCGCCCCGTGAAGAGCCCCACGGTGACGACGCCAGGCACGTGCTCGAGGTCGCGCTCGAGCGCAGGCGCGTCGGCGATCGGGCCCGTCGCGACGTCGTAGATCACGCAGTTCTGATCGGTCTTGAAGGGCGCGCCCTCGCGCGTCAGGCGCAGGCGCGGCTCGCCGAACGCGCTGAGCCGCGCCGCCGTCGCGCGGTGTCCGAAGGCGACGACCTCGACCGGCACGCGCCACGTCGTGCCGAGGGCGCGGACGAGCTTGCTCTCGTCGACGAGCAAGACGGTGCTCCGCGCCGCGGCGATCACGATCTTCTCGCGCGTCAGCATCCCGCCGCCGCCCTTGATCACGTCGAGCTGCGGGTCCACCTCGTCGGCGCCGTCGAAGCAGACGTCGATGTCCCACGGGCCGTCGTCCGCCAGCAGCGGGATGCCGAGCGAGCGCGCGAGCGTCTCGCTCTCTCGCGAGGACGGCACGCCGACGAGGTCACGCCCGCCGCGCACTAGCTCGGCGAGCGCCTCGATGAAGAGCTTGGCGGTCGAGCCGCTGCCGAGGCCGATCGTGCCGCGCTCGGGGAGGAGCGCGAGCGCCGCGCGGGCGGCGTCTCGCTTGAGTCGAGTGCTCTCATCGTCTGCCATCGTCGGCCTCCAGGGCCGCGAGCCTAGCAGCCTGACGGGGGCCGGGCGTGCTGGTCCTTCAGCGTCAGACCTCGCGCGCGCGGACGCTCGTCACGGCGACGCCCGTGCCGCTGCGCACGGCGACGCGCAGCTGATCGCTCGCTGAAGCGGGCTTCCACCACACCTCCCGCCCGGCGCCGTCGACCTCGCCGTCCGTCTCCCAGCGGAGGCTGACGGACTGCGGCCCACCGACGACGGTCACGCGCACGAGGTCGCCCTCCCGCTGGGTGCGGAGCGTGATCCACGGCGGGTTCGCGAGCGCCAGATCGTCCGTCCGACCGGCGAGGCGAGTCGTCGTGTCACGCCACTGATCGATCAGCTTGAGCGACTGGCGCGGAGTCGCCGCGGAGGCGAGCACGGCGCTCGCCGCCGAGGGATCGAGCGACGACGTCGACGGCGGCGGCGGGTCCATCGGCATCGGACCGGGACCCGGCACCGGATCGTTGGGCAGCTGCGGCGGGAGCGGGTCGGGCGGCGGCGGCTGCAGGTGCCGATGTCGCGGGCGCACGTGCGGGGGGAGCTGCGCCGGCAGCGGATCGGAGACCGTCGGTCGGTCGTAGGGCAGCGGGTCCATCGGCATCATCTGCCGCTGGTCGATCGGCGGCGGCGGTGGATCGGGCACCATCACCTGGTCCTGCGGCACCGGATCGCTCGGCGGGATCGGGCGGAAGTCGACCGTCGGCGGGACCGGATCGTTGGGCACCACGAGCTGCGGCGGCACCGGGTCGGGCGGCGGGAAGTTGTTCGGGTTGTTGTCGGCGGGCACGGGATCCGCCGGGAGAATCGCCGAGCCGCACGCGTTGCACGCGCTCGCCCAGACGGCGAGCGACGCG
>CAIUAC010000731.1 GCA_903896985.1 uncultured Sandaracinus sp. | reverse complement strand
TGCTCTTCCGATCTACGCCGCTGCTCCCCTGCCCTCCCCTGCCCTCCCCTGCCGTGCCGCCCCCCACCCACCCACCCACCCACCCACCCACAACTCCAGGCATCATCGTCCTGCCCTGTGGCGCCGGCAAGACGGTCGTCGCGATGCTGGCGATGGAGGCGCTCTCGGTGCGCACGCTGGTGATCACCTCGGGGCGTGAGGCGAGCCAGCAGTGGCGCCGCGAGCTCGTGCAGAAGACCACGCTCACGCTCGCGGACGTCGCGCTCTATCAGGCGGATCGCAAGGACGTCGGGCCCGTCACCGTGACGACCTACGCGATGCTCGCGCGCAAAGGCGGCACCGGGCCGACGAAACACACACACTTCGACAGGCTCGCGAGCGAGCCCTGGGGGCTGGTCGTCTACGACGAAGTGCACCTGTTGCCGGCGCCCGTATTTCGCCTCACGGCCGAGCTCCAAGCGCGCAGGCGCCTCGGGCTGACTGCCACTCTCGTGCGCGAGGATGGGCGCTCGGGCGATGTGTTCGCGCTGATCGGACCCAAGCGCTACGACGTCCCGTGGCGCGAGCTCGAGAAGAGCGGGCACATCGCGAGCGCGACGTGCTTCGAGGTGCGCCTGCCGCTGCCCGCCGCGCTGGAGCTGCCTTATGCCACCGCGGAGTTGCGCGATCAGCCAAGAATTGCGGGCGAGAACCCGCTGAAGCTCGAGGCGCTGCGGGACCTCGCCGAGCGACACGCGGGGGACCGTGTGCTGGTGCTCGGCAGCTACCTCGAGCCGCTCGCCGCGGCGGGGCGACTGCTCGATTGTCCCGTCGTCACGGGCGAGACGCCGCACGCCGAGCGTGAGCGCGCCTATGCTGACTTTCGCACTGGCAAGCTTCGCCGACTCGTGCTCTCGCGCGTCGGCAACTTTGCCATCGATCTGCCGGACGCGAACGTGCTGATTCAGCTCTCGGGCACGATGGGCTCGCGACAAGAAGAGGCGCAGCGTCTCGGGCGCGTGCTGCGCCCCAAGCCGGGCGGCGCGACGTTCTACTCGCTCGTCACGCGCGACACCGTCGAGCAAGCGAACGCGCTCCACCGACAGCTGTTCCTGACCGAGCAGGGTTATCGCTACTTCATCGAAGACTGGGCGGAGTCGACAGGCTCCCCGAGCGGAACTCCCCATGGCCAAACGCTCCACTGACTCAGCGCGCGCCGTCGTCGCGCGCGCGCTCGTGCTCAACGCCCTCGACGTCGCGTATGTGCCCGAGGCGACGTGCGTCGCCGTGGGCAAGCAACTCGGCATCACCGGGAACGCAGCGTTGGTACGCGCCGCGCTCATCGACTCCGCGCGGATCGCGAGTGAACTCGGCTGCGCGAGCGGCGCGTTGCTCGCCGTGCTCGAGGCGGTGGCAGGCGCTGGCGGGCAGCTCACCGAGGTCAACCTCGTCGCGCTGCTCGCCAAACGCTTTGGCTGGGACCGGGCGCGGAGCGTGGCCGGGATTCACGAGGGCGCGGCCCGAGGTTTGTTGCTGTATCTCGGCGCGAAGGTGCCCCTTCGCGAAGAGCACGAGTGGTATGTGATGCTCGTCGCCGAGAGTGCCACTCAGCTCGCCGAGGCGACCCTCGGCCTCTCGCTGCCCGTCGCGCCGGACGCGCCGCCGCCACCGCCGCTCTCGTCCCACCGGGACCGTGTGGCGCGCCTCGCGGCATGCGCGCACTTCGCCGTGAAGTGCACGCGCAATGGGCACAGCGCGAACCGCGCGACCTTGCGGAAACTCAGCGCGGCCACTGGCGCGGACGAGGAGAGCCTCCATCGCGAGCTCGAGCAAGCGCTCGCGCTCGGCTTGGTGGTGCCCGAGGGCGAGCTGATCGTGCCGGACGAGCCCGTGCTGCGCGCGTTCGCGGCAGGCCACGTCGACTGGGACTCGGACTACTCGCGCAGCACGGTGCGCTCGTGGGTCCCAGACGACCGATGGGTCTCCGAGGAGGCGGTCGTGCGCGCGGCCGCGATGGAGGCCCAGACGAGCTTCCATGGCCCGATCTGGGCTGCCACATATGCATTTCATCGCACGGGGCTGGTCGAACTCGACGACGCCCGCAGGCTCGTCAGCGAGTGCGACGACCTCGCGCGCCTCGAGCACGGCGGCCATGCATTTGTTCGACGCGCCGCGCAGCACGCGCACGCGGGCGGCGACGGACACGTCACTCCCAACCTCGAGGTCATGCTCGGCCCCGAGGCGGGCGCGGACCTGACCCTCACGATCGCGCTCGCCGCAGAACCTGTGCG
>CAIUAC010000730.1 GCA_903896985.1 uncultured Sandaracinus sp. | reverse complement strand
GGGCCCAGCTCGCGGCAGAGCCGTCCGCGACGGCCGCGGCGAGCAGCGCGTCGGCCTGCGCCTCGTCGCCGGCGTCGCGCAGCAAACCGAGCCGCTCGCGGAGCACCGCGGAGCGCTCGTCGTCCTCGAGCGACAGCGCGAGCAGCGCAGCGCCAGCCTCGAGCGCGCCATCCGCATCCCCGAGCCGCAGCGAGGCGCCGTGAGCCTCACGCAGGACCGCGTGCGCATCCCCCGTGAGCGACGCGGCGAGCGCGTAGAGCGCGCGGGCACGGAGCGCATCGCTGAGCTCGTCGGCGGCGATCTGCGCTGCGCGGAAGGCCGCCATCGCCCGCTCGGCAGGCACAGCGGACGCGTCGAGCGCGAGCGCCTCGAGGCGCTGCACGCGCTCGGCGTGGAGTCCGTCGTCGGCCGCGAGGTCCTCGAGCATCGCGGCCGCGGCCGCCGACTGCGGGTCCGCCACGAGCGCCTGCGCGAGGGCCGCGCGCGCGCCGTCCCGCTCGCCCTTGCCGAGCGCGAGCTCCGCGATGCGGAAGTGCAGCCCCGTGGCGTGCCGTCCATCGACGCCAGCCGCGATCAGCGCCTCCGCCTCGGCGGCCGCGCCCTCGAGGTCCCCCGCGAGCCCGCACGCGAGCATCCGCTCTTGGTGGAGCAGCAGATCGTTCGGGCGAATCGCGAGCGCCTGGGCATAGGCGAGCACCGCGCCGCCCGGATCGTCGAGGGTCACCGCGCGCAGCCGCGCCGCGTCGCGCCAGAGCGCAGCAGACTCGGCGCTCGCGCGCTCCTCGTCGGCGAAGCGCTTGACGGAGAACATCCCCGAGCCCTGGCCCTGATCCTCGCCCCGAGCGATCGCGCTCGCGAGCACCGCGCGCCCCTCGAGCGCCTCGACCAGCTCGAGCGTGCGCCCGTGCTTGCGTGCGAGCCGCTCGAAGTGCTCGAGCGCGCGCCAGCGGCCAGCGGAGAGCGCAGCAGCCTCGCGGAGCAGCGCGAGCGCGCCGTCGACGTCGCCCTCGCCCTCACGCGCCCAGGCAGCCTCCGCGAGGAGCACGCTGCGCAGCACAGGGTCCCCGACGTGAGCGGCGCGCGCCGCGACGAGCGCCACCGCGGCGGCCTTGTCACCGAGCCCGTAGAGGTGCCGCTCGAGCGAGAGCGACGCGGCGAGGTTCGAGGGGTCGCCCTCGAGCGCCTCCTCGAGCAGCGCCCGCACGAGCTGCGGCTCGGCGACGTGGTCCTCGAGGAGCACCGCGCGATCGAGCACCGCCGACGCCTTCTCGACCGCGTTCGTCGCCGCGTTCGCCTCGGCCTCGTAGAGCCTGCCCAGGCTGCGGAACGTCCGCCGACGCTCGAAGATCCGCGTCAGCGCGAACAGCGGCGGGCGAAACGCCAGCTCGAGGTTGTACGCCGAGAGGTACTCCTTCACCGCGAGCGCGTCGTTGCCGACGCTGCGCTCGTAGAGGTGGCCGATCTCGTGCTGCAGGACCGCCTGGCGCGAGCGGTCCGCGACCGCCTCTTGCTCGGCGCGCAGCGCGGCGATCCGTGCCTCGATGGGGTCGCGGTGCGGGCGCTCCTCCGGCAGGGGAGGCGGCGCTTCGCCGACCACGTCGATGGGAACCTCTGGCGACTCGGGGGGACTCGGGATGGGAGGGATGACCATGGAGTTGGAGTCCGCGGCGGCGGCGCTGCGAGAGTCTGACGGTTCTTTGGAGGTACAGCGGCACGCCGGAGTGCTGGCGCGAGCGCGGAGTATACCTGGGGGCGCGTCCATTCGCGTCGAAATTCAAATAGCTAGGTCGTCCCGGGACGAGCCGTCCGCGGCGGTCCGGGGCGGCCCGTGCGCCGGGACGGACGCCGCGCCCGGCCCCCGTGCTACATGGCGCGCCATGGCCCTCACGCCCCGCGCC
>CAIUAC010000729.1 GCA_903896985.1 uncultured Sandaracinus sp. | reverse complement strand
GCGACGATCGTACGCTGCTGGATTATTCCGCCCGTACACGGTCACTCGTTTCCGAGGGGGCAGTCGGCCCCATTCGTCGGAGGTCGTCTTGCGCTCTACTGCTTTGCGTCTCGGATCCGTCGCACCGTGTTCCGCCGGGTTGCTGCTCGCCGTCGTCGCCTTTGGGTGCTCCGGCGGCACCTCAGCCAGCACGCCCGACGCGGGCCCGCTCGTCGCTGATGGGGCCATCGTCGACGCGGGCCGCGACGGCGCGGTCGACGCGGGTCGGGATGCTGCGGTCGACGCTGGCGGGGATGGCGCGGTCGACGCTGGCCAAGATGGCGCGGTCGACGCCGGGCTGACCGGCCCGTGCGGCGTCGAGCTCTGCGACAACGGCCTCGATGACGACTGCGATGGGGTCATCGAGAACGGCTGCACCTGCATCGCCGGGACGCGCCGGGGATGCTTCCGCGGCCCGGCCGACAGCCGCGGGCGCGGCGCGTGCACCGACGGCACGATGCTGTGCGCCGACGGCGTCGACTTCGGGACCTGGGGCCCGTGCGAGGGCGATGTGCTCCCGGCCGTCGAGGTCTGCGACGCGGCCGGCGTCGACGAGAGCTGCGACGGCGCGGTGAACGAGGGCTGCGGCTGCGACCCCGCGGCGGGTCCCGTCGCTTGCGGCACGGACGAGGGCGCGTGCGTGGCGGGCACGCAGGCGTGCGTCGACGGGGTCCTCGGGGCGTGCAGCGGCGCGATCGACCCGACGGTCGAGACCTGCAACGGCCTCGACGACGACTGCAACGGCTCGGTCGACGAGGGCCTCCACCGCGCGTGCGGCTCTCACTTCGGCGAGTGTCTGAGCGGCACGGAGACCTGCGTCGCGGGCGCTTTCGGCGCGTGCGAGGGCGCCACAGGACCCACCGCGGAGAACTGCGATGGCCTCGACAACGACTGTGACGGCCTGTTCGACGAGGACCTCGTTCGGGAGTGCGGCTCTGCGGTCGGCGCCTGTCTACCCGGCACGCAGACTTGCGTGGTGGGCGCGTGGAGCGCGTGCGCGGGCGAGACGCTGCCGAGCGTCGAGACCTGCAACGGCCTCGACGACGACTGCGACGCGCTGACAGATGAGACGCTGACGCGCGCGTGCGGCTCGAGCGTTGGGCTCTGCCGCCCGGGCGTCGAGACGTGCGACGCCGGAGCGTTTGGCGCCTGCGTCGGCGGCGTCGGCCCCGCGAGCGAGCTCTGCGACGGCCGCAACGACGAGAACTGCAACGGCACCGTCGACGAGGGCTGCGGCTGCACGGCGGGGACGCCGCGGGCTTGCGGCACCGACGTCGGCGCGTGCGTGGCTGGCACGCAGACCTGCACCACGGGCGGCCTCTGGGGCGCTTGCGCCGGCTCGGTCGGGCCCGTCGTCGAGACCTGCAACAGCGTCGACGACGACTGCAACGGCCTGATCGATGACGGCGGCGTGTGCGCGACGAGCCCGCCGATCGCGACCTGCCCTGCGGCGATCGACGCGCTCGTGCTGACGACCGCCAGCGTCTCGGGCAGCGGCTCCGATCCGGATGGCGGCGCCGTCACCTACGCGTGGACGGTCACGAGCCGCCCGGTGGGCTCGTCCGCCACGCCGACGCCGGCGACCAGCCGCTCGCCGTCGTTCCTCCTCGACGCGTCGGGCTCGTACACCCTGCGCTTCTGCGTGACGGACAACGAGGGCCAGACGACCTGCTGCGATGTCCCCGTCACCTCGCGCGCGCCCGCTGGGCTCCACGTCGAGGTCGCGTGGAGCACCGAGTTCGGCGACGTAGACGCGCACGTCCTCTCGACGGCGCGCACCTCGCCCGACGGCTGGTTCACCGCCGACGACTGCTACTACGACAACCCGACGCCCGACTGGGGCATGACCGGCCCGGTCGCCGACCCAGCGCTCGAGCGCGACGACACCAGCGGCTATGGCCCGGAGAACGTCACGCTCTCGACCTTGCCAGCCACCGGCCGCTACACCGTCGGGGTGCACTACTTCTGCTCGCACTCGGACGCGACCGGCCCGCTCACGCCCGGCGACGGCCCGACGCGCGTGACGGTGCGCCTCTACTGCGATGGCGCGCTGCTCGCGACCTACTCGGACGTCCCGCTCGACCGCACGGACGACTGGCGCGACGTGGCGAACGTCGATTATCCCGGCTGCGTCGGCACGTCGATCGACCGCGTCACGAACGGAAGCTCGCTGCTCCCAGCGGCGTTCACGAAGTCGCGACACTGCGAGATGCTGTGCGCCACCGACGCGGACTGCCCGGTGGGGGAGACCTGCACGACCATCATGGGCACGGGCGGCGGCGGGCGCCGGCTCGCGTGCGTCCTGCTGTGAGCGCGGCGCGTCGTCTCAGGGGCGCTGCCGCCCTCGGGCGACCATCGCCGCAGCGCTGACGCCGCGCGCGCTGCGCTACCCTGCGCCGATGCGCCATCGACCGCCGGAGTTCGACCTCGACCACGACGAAGCGCGCGCTGAAGCGGGCTTGCCGCGCCTCGACGACAGCACGCTCGAGCGCGTCGACGCGCGCCTGCGGGCGGCGTTTCGAGCGGGCGAGGGCGCCGTCGTCGCGCCCTCCGAGGTCGAGGCGCTGCTCGCCGCGCTCGACACCCTGCGCGCGCTCTCCAACGAGCCGCGCCGGAGCGAGGCGCTCGACGGCCACGGCGGCGGCAACAGCGACGACGACGACGACGACGACGACGACGACCCCGCGGAGCGTTGACGCCGCTCGCCGTCTCTTCGCGCGCAGAGCGTCACGCGCGAAGAGAGGACGCGGCGGCTCGCCTCAGGGCGTGTACTCGAACGTCTCGTTGGAGCGCGTGCGGTAGTTCGCGTCCATGTAGTCCATCAGGTCGAGCATCCAGGTCTCCATCTGCGCGCCGTTCGGCGTGCCCTCGGGCGCGTCCGTGTAGAACGTGCCCTGGATGCACTCGGTGCCGCTGCACTTCCCGTCGGGGAAGACGAAGATCATCTTCTGCAGGCGGTGCGCCTCGGGGATGCGGTCCGAGATCATGTACGTCCAGAAGACGAGCCCGAGCTCGACGAGGCCCTCGGGCGACATCCCGTAGCCGTGGCCGAAGTAGACCACCGGGTAGTGCAGGCCCGCGTTCTCTGGGCGGAAGTAGCCGGGCGGCAGGATGATCGCGGCCGGGCCCACGCGGTGCGTCGTCGGCGACTCGAACGACATCACGATCTTGTTCGGGTTCGGGCACGCCGCGTCGCCCGTCTCGCAGAGCCGGTCGCGCTGCGTGCGGCGGTCGCCGTCCGGCCAGCGCGCGCTCATCCACGAGAGCGCCGAGAGGATGCGGTTGATCAGCTGATCGCCCGTGCCGACGTGCCCGCCGTCGCCGTCGACGAGGAGCTGATGGTCCGCGTCGGGATCGCCGTAGCGCACGAGCACGGTGCCGCCGACCTCGTCCCAAGGGATGGTCGTGAAGTCGAACGCGTTGTCCGCGGTCAGGCCCGTGTAGTAGAGCGATGAGTGGCCGTTGTACATGCGCACGCCGCGGTCGCGCGCCTGGAACGCACCGATGAAGTGGTTCATCGACGGCAGCGAGTTGAGCAGGTCACGGATGCCGCCATCGGCGAAGATGTCGAGGTCCGCGAGCGTCGCCGCGTCCATCTTCAGCGCGAGCTGCTTCGGGTTCCGGTCGAACATCCGCTGCGTGCCGGACGCGCGATCGTAGCGCCCGTTGCCCTCGCCGAAGTCGTAGCCGCCCTCGCTCAGCTGCGGCGAGCCGAGCACGCCGTCGAGCCCGAAGTCCTCGAAGGGCTCCGCGACGCCCGGCGCGCCCGCGACGTCGTCCGCGCCATCGCGGTACCAGTTGCCCTCGGTGCCGCGCGGGTTGAACTGGAAGTCGTAGTCGTCGCCGTTCGGGTCGGGGTTCGTCACCGCGTCGTAGCCGGGCTCGTCGACGCTCGCGAGCCCGTCGAGGCCGACGTCGAGGAAGTGCTCCCACATATCGCGGACCACGGGCTCGCCCGGATCGCGCACGCCGTTGTCGTTGATGTCGACGGCGAGGAACGACTCCGCGGGGTAGTCGTTGTTGCCCGCGGGATCCCAGATGCCGACGTCGCGCCCGCCGCCGGCGACGGGGATCTCCGCGCCGTCGCAGAACGTGATCACCGGGTGCGCGCCCTCGGGGTTGAACTCGTCGTCGAAGAAGCCGGTCATCGCGTCCGCGTCCCCCGGGACGTCCGGCGGGATCACGATCGGGTGCGCGCAGCGCTCCGCGTCGGGGATCATGCGCGTGCTGTCCGGCACGCCGGGCGGCGTGATGTTCGGCTGCGTCGGATCGTCGGTGCGGTTGGTGCTCGGGTTGCCGTACATGAACGAGAGGTCGCGGAAGATCTGCATCCACTCGCGCCGATCGAAGGTGCCGCCCTGCCCGCCGTACTCGTCCTCGTAGTACCAGTGTTCGAAGTCCTGCGTGTGCTGGTAGAGCTGATCGTTCGCCGGAGTGCGCGCCTCCGATGCGCCGACGTCGCAGTCGTTCCCGGGGACGGCGCGCTCGGCCTCCGTGCAGAAGCCGCCGAAGTTGTACTCGCGGAAGTAGTGGATCGTCTGGACGAAGTCCGTCGGCCCGCCGAGCGGCGCGCTGAAGTCGAACACGTCCGGGTGCCGAAGCCCTAGCTGCGCGCTGCCGATCGCGCCCATCGAGAAGCCCGTCACGCCGCGGAACTTGTACTCGCGCATCCGGCTCGCGCCGGCCGTGTCGGCGACGACCGCCTGGAAGGTGCCGAGGCGCGGCGTCTGGAAGCGCAAGATGCCGTTGCCCCAGCCGCCCTCGAAGGACGGGCGCGCGAACGGCACGATCGTCGGCTCGTGCACGAGCGCGCTCGTGTAGCTCATCAGCACATGGCCACGGTTCGCGTTCTCGGGCAGGAGCGCGAGCGAGACGGGGATCGCGACCTCGATCTCGCGCATCGTGCGGAACGCCGTCGGCCCGACGGTCACGGCCGGACCGAGCGCGCGATAGCCCGCCGGCACCTGGTCCGGTGCGCAGCCGATCGTCGCGTCGAACGCCGGGACGTGGAAGAAGTCGTCGCGCGTCGCGCCAGGCTGCACGAAGACCTCGGAGCCCGCGAGCGTCGTGCCCGCCGCCACCGTGATGCGCCCACCAGGCGCGACGTTGCCCGCCGCGGTGCCCGCGCACGCCGGCAGCGTCGCCGCGATGACGTCGAAGTTGAACGACCCGGTCCAGGTAGCCGTCCCGCGCGTGACGTGCG
>CAIUAC010000728.1 GCA_903896985.1 uncultured Sandaracinus sp. | reverse complement strand
GGCCTGCCGGAACTGACCGACCTGCTCCTGACACCTTCCGCCGAAGTCCGGCGCCTGGCCGTCGAACTCCGCCGTGTCGCCCGCGAAGTGGCTGTTGCACGCGACGACGGAGTCGCCGTCGAGGTCGTAGCCGACCGAGGTGAGCGGGTCGGCGGTCCCCTCTGGAGCCGCGATCGAGAGGAGGTTGATGACGTAGAGGTAGGACGTGCCCGTCGCGAGCCCAGCCTCGTCGCACATCAATGGGCCGAGGTCGGGCGCCCCGCCGAGGTCGAGAGCCACGCCGAGGTCGAGCGCTGCGCCGAGGTCGGGCGCTGTGCCCAGATCCATCTCGCCGCCGCCAGCGTCGAGGGGCCCTGCGTCCAGCCGATACTCGCATTGGCACGCGCCATAGGTGCCATAGGGGTCGCACGTCTTCGTCGCCGAGGTTCCGCCCGGGCAAGCACAGCTGACGAACGCGCCGGGCGTACAAGTCGGCCTGGGTGTGGGATCAGAGCCACACGCCGCGGCGAGGGAGCACGAGAGCAACACGGCGACACCCGCCACACCGACCTCGAACCGAGCAAATCGAGTGTTCATGAGCGCCTCTGCGTGGCTGGCTACGCTCCCAGGAGGGACGCGTCAACGTGCGCCATCGCCAGACGCGCCGCCGTCGCGCGCGACGGCGCGTGCCTCGTCGGAGTAGTCGCCGCTCGCCGCGATCATCGCGAGCTTCTCCTCGGAGTCGCCCTCGCACTGCGCCCGCAGGCTCGCTCGGTCGACCCGCATGCGCGCCTCCCGCCGAGATTAGAGCTTGGCGCGCTTGCGGACGCGCTCGCCCTCGCGGCGCGCGGCGGTGCGCACGGCGTCGCTGTCCATCGTCCGCAGCTCGCCGTCCGCGACGACGACGCGCCCGTCGACGAGCACGTGCCGCACATCGCTCGCCGTGCACGCGTAGACGAGCCGCGCGACGGCGTCGCCGCCCGGCTCCGCGTGGAGCGCGTCGAGCCGCACGACCGCGAGATCCGCGCGCTTGCCCACCTCGAGCGAGCCCGTGTGCCCGTCGATGCCGAGCACGCGCGCGCCGTCGATCGTCGCCATCGCGAGCGCGTCCTCGGCCTTCAGCGCGCCGGCGTCGCCGCGCTTCACCTTCGCGAGCAGCGCCGCCTGCCGCAGCTCGGTGAACGGGTCCATGCGGTTGTTGCAGGGCGCGCCGTCGGCGCCTAGCCCGACGAGCATCCCCGCCTCGCGCATCGCGACGACGTCCGCGATGCCGCTCGCGAGCTTGAGGTTCGCGCTCGGGCAGTGCGTGAAGCGCGTGCCCGCCTTCGCGAGGCCGCGCATCTCGGCCGCGCGCAGCTGCACTCCATGCGCGAGCACCGTGCGCTCGCCCGTCAGCCCGCAGTCCGCGAGCGCGGTGATGTCGTCCTTGCCGAGCGCCTCTTTGACGGCGCGGCGCTCGTCGGCGTGCTCGGCGGCGTGCGAGTGCAGGAGCACGCCCGGCGTCGAGTGCGCGGCCTCCGAGGCGCCCCAGAGCAGCTGCTCGGTGCACGAGAGGATGAAGCGCGGCGCATAGGCATAGCCGAGCCGACCGTCCTCTGCGCCGTGCCAGCGCGCGCGCAGGCGGTCGCTCTCGGCGAGGCTCTGCTTGGTCGTCTCGCGCAGCCCCTTCGGCACGCCGACGCCCGTGTCCATCATCGCCTTGCCCGAGAACGCGCGCATCCCCGACTCGGCGAGCGCGGTGAACACGGCGTCGTGGTGGTGCACGGTGCCCATGTCGAGCACGGTCGTCGTGCCCGCGAGCAGCATCTCGGCGAGCCCGAGGCGCGCGCTCGCGTAGAGGGAGCGCTCGTCGTGCGCCGCCTCGAGCGGCCAGATGCGCTGCTTGAGCCACTCGAGCAGCGGCAGGTCGTCCGCCATGCCGCGGAAGAGCGCCTGACAGAGGTGCACGTGCGTCTGCACGAAGCCAGGCATCACCGCGCAGCCCCGCGCGTCGAGCACGAGCGCGCCCCGCGGCGGCGTCTTCAGGCGCCCGAGCTGAACGATGGTGTTGCCGCGCACGAGCACATCGCCCGTGAGCACGCGGCGCGCGCCGTCCATCGTCACGACCGTGCCGCCGCGGACGATGAGGTCCATCCCTGCGCCCGGCATCAGGCTCGCCGCTTCTCGTCGATCATCGGCAGCTGCGCCGGGTCGAACGCGAACGGCAGCAGCGCCGCGACGCTGCTGTCGAGCACGCCGCTGCCATCGAGCGCGACAGAGCGCACCGGGAACGACGGCCCGAACTCCGCGAGCACCTGCCGACAGCCGCCGCAGGGTGACGCCGCGCCGGGTCCGCCCGTGACCACGACGCACGCGAGGAAGCGCCGCGCGCCGGCGGTGATCGCCGCCGAGATCGCGCCGCGCTCTGCGCAGAGCCCGAGCGGATATGCCGCGTTCTCGCAGTTCGCGCCGACGAAGACGCGCCCATCGTCCGCGAGGAGCGCCGCGCCGACGAGGAAGCGCGAGTAGGGCGCGTGGGCGTTCGCGCGCGCTGCCGTCGCCGCCGCGACGAGCGCGCCCCAGTCGATCGACGCAGGAGCGCTCACGCTGCCGTCTTCCTTGGCGGCGCTCACGCTGCCGTGTTTCTCGGCGGCGCTCACGCGGCGACGCCTCTGCCCGCCGCGATGCCCACGAGGACGCCCTCGAGGAGCGCCATGAAGCGGCCCTTCACGCGCTCGGCGGTGTCGGTCACCTCGGCGTGATTGAGCGTCTCCTTCGAGAGCCCCGCGGCGACGTTCGTGATGCACGAGAAGCCGAGCACGCGCGCGCCCATATGCCGCGCCGCGATCGTCTCGAGCACGGTGCTCATGCCGACGGCGTGCGCGCCGAGCGTGCGCAGCATCCGCACCTCCGCCGGCGTCTCGTACTGCGGCCCGAGCATCCCCGCGTAGACGCCGCGCAGCAGCTTGAAGCCTTGCGCCGCGGCGACCTCGTCGGCGAGCGCGCCGAGCGCAGGATCGTAGGCGCGCGTCATGTCGGGGAAGCGCACGCCGAGCGCGCTCTCGTTCGTCCCCGTCAGCGGGCTCTGCGCGGTCATGTTGAGGTGATCCTCGAGCAGCATCAGGTCGCCCGCGACCATCCCCTCGCTGATGCCGCCCGCGGCGTTCGTGACGAGGATCGTCTTGGCGCCGAGCGCGATCATCAGCCGCACGCCGAAGACGACGTCTGCGACGGGGTGCCCCTCGTAGAGGTGCACGCGCCCCTGCATCGCCGCGACGCGGAGCGCGCCGCTCGCCACGGTGCCGAGCACGAGGTTCCCCGCGTGCCCGACGACGCGCGACACCGGCATCCCGGGCACCTGCGCGAACGGCAGCACCACGCGGTCGCCGAGCGTGTCCGCGTACCCGCCGAGCCCCGAGCCGAGCACCAGCCCGACCTCCGGCGCGACGCTCGTCTGGCTCTTCACGTACGCGACGGCCTTCTCGAGCCGCGGAGCCTGCGCAGATTCTGAATGCATGGCCGCTACACAAGCGTCGCGGCGCTGAGAAGTCAAGGAAATATAGGGAGTTGGCGGCCTTTGCCGCCGCGCTTCAGGGCGCGCCCGCGTCGGGCGATGGGCCCGCGATGCACGCCAAGAAGGCGTCGCAGGTCGTCGCGGCCTCGGTGCACGCGTGGCCGCAGTGCGTCTCGCAGGGCCACAGCGAGCAAGACTCGCAGAGCGCGATGCAAGGGCCGCCGTCGGTCTGCGCGTCGCCGCCCGCGTCGAGCGGTGTCGCCGCGTCGCTGCCCGCGTCGTGCGGTGTCGCCGCGTCGCTGCCCGCGTCGAGGGTCGGGCCGTCGTCATCGCCGCACGCGGTGAGCGCGACGGCGACGAGGGTCGAGAGGGCGAGGGCACACAAGCGGGCGGAGCGGGAATTCAAGGGGCTCTCCGGGTAGGCGAAGCGAACTCAGAGAGCCTGCGCCCTCCGGAGCGGGGGGCAAGGCGCGTCGCGGATCTCCACCGTGCTCGGCGTCGCCATCACGCTGAGGGCGACGCGCTCGCCGATCGGCCCCGGCAGGCTCGGGACGCGCGCTCCGTTCATCGCGCGCACGCGCCGCCGGAGCATCACCTGCATCGCCGCCATCATCCCGACGACGAGGAAGGCGAACGCGGCGACGACGGTCCCGAGGGTGTTCATGGTCGGCGCTCTCCGTGGCTTCGCGGCACGGCTACCGCGGCATGTCGGCGAGGCCGCCGGCGTTGACCACGTCGACGAAGCCGGAGGTCTTCAGCAGGCGCGCGGCGGCGGCGCTGCGGGCTCCCGACGCGCAGTACACGATGAGCGAGTCGGTCTTCGCGCCAAGCTCGGCGAGCCGGCCGGCGAGCTCCGCCACGGGGATGTTGACCGCCGAGTGGTAGTGCCCGTCGACGTATTCTTCGGCCGTCCGAACGTCCACGACGCGCGCGCCAGCCTCGAGCTTCTCTTGAATCGAAGTCGCCATGGGTGAGCCTCCGTGCGTTGCCTGCTACCCCGATGAGAGCCGGTCTCCGGCCGCTTGGGTTCGCGCAAACCGCGCGATCGTTCGACGCGCCGCGCATCGTCGCCGCGACGGCCTATCACCTGCAACCCCACGGGAAGCTGGTTCGGTCCCACGCCGCAGGGTAGGTTGATTGCCGGCACATGCATGATCGTCCACATGCGGCAAAACACCGGGTCGCCCGTGGCGGCC
>CAIUAC010000727.1 GCA_903896985.1 uncultured Sandaracinus sp. | reverse complement strand
TCACGGACGCGCAGCTCGACTCGACGTGGCGCCTCAGCGACCACCTCGAGCTCGGCGGCGCGCTGCACGGCAGGCACGCGGAGCTCTCTGGCAACGACGGCTCCGACCTCGACCTCGGCGTCGAAGGGCGCGCGCGCGCACGGTTCGGGCGGCTCACGCTCGGCGGCTCGGCGTTCGTGTGGAGCGGGGACCTCGGTCCTATGGCCGGCGTGCTCGTCGACGGTGCGCTCGTCGTCACGCGCGACGTGCGCCTCGAGGCGCGGGCGTCGCTCTGGCACTTCGACGACGCGAATCGTCCGGAGCTCTATGGGGCGACCGTGAGCGAGGTGCTCGGGGTGCACTGGCAGGTCGGGGATGCGACGACGGCGCTCGTGGAGCTCGAGCACGCCGCGAGTCGCGTGGTCGGGCAGCGCTTCCGCGCGGTGCTCGCGCTGCGCATCGAGGCGTGGCGATGAACCGTCTTTTCTCGAGGTCGCTGCTCGTCACGCTCGGCGCGCTCGTCTTCGCGACAGCGCTCGCGCTCGGCGCCTACACCCACGCAGCGACGGGCCAAGCGCGCCCGCGCCGCGCTTCGGCCGGCACGACGGGCCGCAGCGCGCTCATCTACCCGCTGCAGCGCATCGCGCTGCGCATGGACCACGCGCACCCCGCGCATCGCGAGCTCGCGTGTGTGCGCTGTCACGTCGCCGCGCCCGCGAGCCGCACTTCGCGCGAGCTGCTCCTGCCGACAGAAGCCACGTGCAACCCGTGCCATGCCGCGCAGACCGCCCGGGAGAATCCTACCGCCGCTCGCTGCGGTAGCTGCCACGTCGGCTACGGCGAGGACGGGCCTTCCGTCGTGCCCGCATCGAGCTTCCCCGCGCCTCGCTTGCACTTCTCGCACGCGGCGCACGGCACCGAGACCTGCGAGTCATGTCACGCGGGCATCCGCGACGCGCACCTCGCGACGCGAGATCAGCTGCCGACGATGCGCCAATGCCTCCACTGCCACGACGGCTCGCGCGGTGGCGTCGGTCCGAGCGCCCGTACGGCGCCGAGCGCGTGCGCGACGTGCCACCTGACCGAGCCCGACGGCGTGCTGCAGACGCACTTCCCCGAGGGCGCGCTGCGACCGCCGAGCTCGCTGCGCGGCCTGGAGCACGACGCCGACTGGCTCGTGCGCCACCGCTGGGTCGCCGCCGACCAAGGCGCGGCGTGCGCCGCCTGTCACCGCGAGTCCGAGTGCGCCGACTGCCACGATGGCCGCCTGCGCCCGCGCTCGGTGCACGCCAACGACTACCTGACGACTCACCCGCAGGAGGCTCGGCGCGACGCCCCGCGTTGCGCTACGTGCCACACCACGCAGCGGTTCTGCCTCGAGTGCCACGCGCGCCTCGGCCTCGCGACGACGACCGCGCCGGTCGTGCGCGGGACCGATCGCTACCATCCGCCCGCGGCCACCTGGGAGCGCGCGCACGGCCTCGAGGCGAGGCGCTCGCTCACCGCTTGCGTCAGCTGCCACGCGGAGCGCGACTGCGTCAGCTGCCACGGAGCGCTCGGCGTCGGCGGGGGAGTCTCGCCGCACCCCGCGGGCTTCGCGGCGCGCTGCGCGAGCCTGCTCGCCGCGAACTCACGCGCCTGCGTGACGTGCCACGGCGACCTCGGCGCGCTCGAGGCGCGTTGCAGGTAGTGCGACCTTTGCGCGCGGTCCAAACTTCCGGCGCTGACCGTTGTCAGACCCGGCGATGACCACCCGACGCAAGCCGCAGAAGGCCCCGCTCGCTCACGCCGACGCGCCCAAGCCGCTCGCGCCCTGCGACGCGCGCAGCCGCAGCTACCCGCGCCTCGCAGACCTGGTCCGCGAGCCCGCGCTCGCCGGCGTGTTGCGCTCGGCGGTGCTCGGGGGCGCGGCTCTCTCGGCCCTCGCGCTGAGCGGCTGCGAGGCGCCCGAGTGTCAGGCGACGCGCCTCGACGAGGTCCGCACGCACACGGGCCAGGCGCTCTCTTTGCTGGGTGAGCTCGCGGTCAAGCGCAGCGCCGTCGAGGTCACCGTCGGGCTCGGGCTCACCCCGCACCCGGCTGTGATCATGCTCGGCGGAGCGATGCCGATGGTGACCTTGCCGCCTCCGCCGAGCGCACCGCCGTCCATCGCTGCGCCGAGCGGCCCCGCGATACCGGAGTGACCGCGGGGTACGGCGCAGGACGCTAGTACGCGTACGCCGCGCCGCTCGACAGCGCGGTGTCGTCGCTCTGGTCGCCGTCGAAGCCGACCGCGCTCGAGTCTTCGGCCTCGGCACCGACCGCGAGGTGCTGACCGTCCGCCGAGAGCGACAGCGCGAAGCCGAAGGTGTCGTTGACGTCGGTGTTCGAGGCCTTGACGTACGCCTCCTGAGCCCAGGTCGTGCCCGTCCGCGTGAAGACGTACACGGCGCCGCTGTACGCGGCCGTCGTGTCGGCTTGGTCGCCGTCGATGCCTGTCGCGCGCGAGGTGTCGCCGTACGCGCCGACCGCGAGGCGCGTGCCGTCCACCGAGATGGCGACGCACATCCCGAAGTACGCGGACGCGCGGGTGTTGGAGGCCTTGAGGTAGACCACCTGCCGCCAGGTCGTCCCCGTCCGCGAGAAGACGTAGACGGCGCCGCTGTCCACTGCCCCGTCGTTGGCCTGGTCGCCGTCGATGCCCGTCGCGCTCGACGCCTCGGTCACGCCGCCGACTGCGAGCCAGCCACCATCCCCGGACATCGACACCGCCGAGTCGCCGAACGAGTCGTTGGCGCCCGTGTTGGACGCCTTGAGGTACGCCTCTTGTGCCCAATGCGTGCCCGTCCAGCCGAACACGTAGACCGCCCCGCTGTTGGGCGCGCTGTTGTCCGCTTGGTCGCCATCGATGCCCGTCGCGGCGGAGTCTTCACTGGAAGCGCCGACCGCGAACCGCGTCCCATCGGCCGACAGCGACAGCCCACGTGCACCGAAGTTGTCGCCCGCAGCGCTGTTGGACGCCTTGACGTACGCCTCTTGCGCCCAGCTGGTCCCGGAGCGGGCGAACACGTAGACGGCGCCGCTGCCGGCCGCGGCGTTGTTGCCCTGATCACCGTCGATCCCGGTCGCACTCGAGTCTTCTCCGCCCGCGCCCACCGCCAGGCGCAGGCCGTCCGCCGAGAGCGACACCGCGCCGGCGCCGAAGCTGTCCGCCGCAGCGGTGTTCGACGCCTTCACGTAAGCCTCTTGCGCCCAGCTCGTCCCCGTTCGGGCAAACACGTAGACCGCGCCGCTGCCGAGCGCGGAATTATCGCTCTGGTCGCCGTCGATCCCCGCCGCGGTCGAGTCTTCGCCGGCCGCGCCCACCGCCAGGCGGAGACCGTCCGCCGAGAGCGCGACCGCCGAGCCAAAAGTGTCCCCAAGCTGCGTGTTCGACGCCTTCAAGTAGGCCTCCTGCGCCCAGCTCGCGCCCGCCCGCGCGAAGACGTAGACCGCGCCGCTGCTCGGCGCGCTGTCGTTGGCCTGATCGCCGTCGACGCCCGTCGCGCTCGACCCCTCGCGCGGCGCACCTACCGCGAGGCGAGTGCCGTCCGCGGAGAGCGAGAGGCACGCGCCGAGGCCGTCCCCCGCGCCGGTGTTCGAGGCCTTCACGTAGGTCGACTCGCTCCGGCGGAGCACCAGCGTATAGGTGCGCGTCGCGCCCGAAGCGGTCGTCGTCACGACCACCTCGACGGGCCGCGGGGCAAAGCCGACGTCGAGCGCCGCGCTCGCGCCCGACGCGACGAGCGCGCCATCGACGGTGACCGTCATCCGCGCGGGCGCCGCGACCGTCGGCGTCAGCGTCGTCGCGGTAGCGCCCACTGCCAGCGCCACTGTGTACATCGTCGTGCTCGACGCGAACGCAGGGCTGAGCAGCGCGCCGTCGCCGACGACGAGGCCCTCGAGCAGAGGCTCGTCCGCCAAGCACCCACCGCCGCCGCGCCCCGTCCCGAGATATCCCGGCGGGCAAGCGCAGTCGTAGCTCCCGACGGTGTTCGCACACGTCGCCATCGGGACCTGCGTGCACACCGTGATGCCCTCCGCGCACTCGTCGATGTCTGCGCAAGTGAGCGTCGGCGTCGACGCGAGCCGATAGCCTGCAGGGCAAGTGCAGACGTACGCGCCCGCGAGGTTGACGCACTCACCCGCGCCGCAAGGGTTGACCGCCACGGCGCACGGATCTGCGACCGGCGGGGCGGCATCATCCCCGCAGGCGGAGAGCCCCAAGACGAAAAGCGCCGACGACACGAGCACACACGACAGCAATCGATTCGAGCGAAGCATCATCACGGAGGACCCCCAGAAGGGCGCGATTCAAGCACGCCTCCGGCGGCCCCGCCACGAGCGCACCGGGCGCGCTCGTGCGTGGGCCCATTGCGCTCCGAGCCCGCCTTCCGGCATCGTGCGCCCGCCATGCGCCGCTCACTCGCCACGCTCCTCACGCTCGCCCTCGCCGCTTGTGGCGGCTCCTCGACGCACAGCGCCGACGCGCGCGACGCCCAGACCTCGTTCGAGCGCGAGGCGACGCAGCTGCTCGCGTTCTACGACCCCATCTACGTCTCGCTCGTCACCGAGTCGTCGCGCGCCTCTTGGCTCGCGAGCACCGACGTCAGCGAGGAGCACACCGGCGAGCGCACCGGCGCGGCGACGGCGTTCAGCGCCTTCGCGGGCAACGCGCTGTTCATCACGCAGGCGCGCGCGCTGCTGACCCACGCGCCCGAGCTGACCGACCTGACCAAGCGCCAGCTGCGGCAGATGCTCGCGCTCGCCGCAGACGCGCCGCAGACCAACGCCGACCTCGCGCGGCGCCGGGTCGCAGCCGAGTCACGCCAGTCTGAGCTCCTCGACGGCTTTCAGTTCTGCCTCGCGCGCACGGGCACGACGTGCACGCAGCCTGTCATCACCAACGATCTCGACCGCATCCTCGACGAGTCGCGCGTGCTCGCCGACCGCGAGCGCGCCTGGAACGCGTCGAAGGAGGTCGGCGCGCCGCTCCGCCCCGGGCTGATCGAGCTGCAGGGCCTGCGAAACGGCGTCGCGCGCGAGATGGGCTACGACGATTTCTTTCAGTTCCAAGTCTCGAACTACGGCATGTCGACGCCCGAGATGATGGCGTTGCTCGATCGCCTCGTGCGGGAGACGCGCCCGCTCTACGAGCAGCTGCACTGCTACGCGCGCTACGAGCTCGCGCACCGCTACGGCGTCGCGCAGCCGCCCGCGCTCATCCCGGCGCACTGGCTCGGCAACCGCTGGGGGCAGGAGTGGCCCGGCATGGTCGACGGCGTCGACATGGACGCGCTCGTCCGCGGCAAGTCGCCCGAGTGGATCGTGCAGACCGCCGAGCGCTTCTACACGGGCATGGGCTTCTCCGCGCTGCCGCCGTCGTTCTGGACGGCGAGCGACCTCTACCCCGTCGCCGCGGGCAGCCCCCGCCACAAGAACGCGCACGCGAGCGCGTGGCACATCGACCTCAACCAAGACGTGCGCTCCCTGATGAGCGTCGAGGCGAACTGGGACTGGTTCACCACGACGCACCACGAGCTCGGGCACATCTACTACTTCCTCAGCTACTCGAACGACTCCGTGCCTCCGCTGCTGCGCGAGGGTGCGAACCGCGCGTACCACGAGGGCATGGGCGATCTCATCTCGCTCGCATCCTCGCAGGAGCCGTATTTGCGCTCGATCGGGCTGATCCCCGAGGGGCAGGTCGTCGACCAACAGCGCGCCTTGCTCGACTCCGCGCTCACCGGTCCCATCGTGTTCCTGCCGTTCGCCGCGGGCACGATGAGCCAGTTCGAGAAGGCGCTCTACACCGACGAGCTCCCCGCCGATCAGCTCAACACCAAGTGGTGGGACCTCGTCGCGCGCTACCAGGGCATCGCCCCGCCGAGCCCGCGCCCCGCCGACGGCTGCGACGCCTGCACCAAGACGCACATCAACGACGACCCCGGGCAGTACTACGACTACGCCATCGCGAGCGTCCTCGTGTACCAGTTCCACGAGCACATCTGCCGGGACATTCTCCACCAGGATCCGCACGCGTGTAACTACGTCGGGCACCCCGAGGTCGGCGAGTTCCTCCGCTCGATCATGGCGCCCGGCATGACGCGCGACTGGCGCGAGGTGCTGCGCGAGACGACCGGCAGCGACCTCAGCGCCGAGCCGATGCTGCGCTATTACGAGCCGCTGATGGCGTATCTGCAGACGCAGAACGCCGGGCGGCAGTGCGCGCTACCTGCGCCTTGAGGCCCACGAAAGCGCGAAGCCCCGCTGTTGCCAGCGAGGCTTCGTGGTCGGAGAGCTCATAAGCCGAGTTTTGTAGCCCGCGCACATCGCTGTGCGCGGGGGATGATCATTCCTCTGGGATGCGCGTCACCGCGCACCTCGAGCGACGTTACCCGGGAGCTCGAGCGGGCCACTCTCCGACGGCCGTGTTTCCACGACCGCTACGCTCCCCTATTTCGTCTTGCACCGGGTGGGGTTTGCCATGCGACCGACGTTGCCGCCGATCCGGTGGGCTCTTACTCCACCTTTTCACCCTTACCGCGCAGCGCTCGCGCGCGTCGCGGCGGTCTGATTCTCTGTTGCACTTTCCTCGGGGTCGCCCCCACGAGCCGTTAGCTCACACCCTGCCCTATGGAGCTCGGACTTTCCTCCCGTGCGCCGAAGCGCCCGAGCGATCACCAGAGCCGCTCCGACGCGCGGCTTATGCGGGTGGGTGCCGGGCAGCGCAAGGCGTGCCCACCGCACGCTGTGGCGTGAGGCGGAAAACTTGCCCATTTCGCGCCGTTCCCACAGCGTCGCCCTCGTTCACCCATGTCCGGACTCCGTCTCTCACGCGCCACCGTGCGCGTCGTCCTTCTCGCGCTCGCGCTCGCGGGCTGCTCCTTCGGGAGTGGCACGCACGGCAGTCGTGCGGCGCAAGACGCGGGCGTACGAGAGCAGAGCGCGCTCGCCGCGACGACACGCCACGCGGTCCCGCAGGCGTCGAGCGAGAGCGCGACGGAACCACCGACGAGCCCAGCCGCGCGCGCAGCCGCACCGCGCGTAGGCGAGTCCGTCAGCATCGCCGCAGGACCCATGCGCGCCGGGAGTCGTCCCGGTGTCTCGGGGCGCACGCCGGGGACGGAGGCCGACCTCCTGCCCGTGACGCTCCCCGCCTTCACCATCGACCGCCTTCCTTATCCCAACGACCCTCAGCTTCCTCCCCGCGCGGCAGTCTCGCGCGATGAGGCCGCCGCACTCTGTAGCGCGGAAGGCAAACGCCTCTGCAGCGACCTCGAGTGGGAGCGCGCCTGTGAAGGACCGACGAACGACGCGGCGCCCCTCGGCGCGATGTTCCCCGGAGGCTCGACCTTCGACCCAGAGACCTGCAGCCTCGACGCGCTCGCGTGCGCCTCACCCGACGGAGTGCTCTCGCTCGGCACTTCCGTCGGCGAGTGGACCGCAGACGCCGCCCCTCCCGAGCTCGCCGCGAGCGGGCTCGACGGGATCGTGCACGGGGGCGCGGCGCTCTCGGCGACGACCGTCCATCGCTGCGCGGCGCGCCGCGCGTTTCCCTCTGCCACCAAGGTCGACGGGCTCGGCTTCCGCTGCTGCAGCGGCGAAGCGCCGAGCGTCACCTACCCGCCCGTCGCCCGCGCGCGGACGATGTTTCAAGACCGCGCTGTCGAGACCAGCGAGGTCCGACGCGTCCTCGCGAGCGTGCCCGAGGTGGCGCGCTTCGCGGCGCATTTCACTCCCTACGACGCGGACGACGTCGATCACGCGCTCGGTCGCGGCGGGCTCTCGAGAGAGGCGCTCGGCGGCTGGGAGCTCATGGCGGGCGTGCTCGTGTGGGCACCCGCCGACGGCGAACAGGTGTGGGTCATCGCGGGCACGAGCGGGCCGGACTCGCTCATCGCGGTCCTCTACCCGATGCCCGACGGCACGTTCCTCCACGCGGCGAGCTTCATCCTCGAGAACGAGGCGACCTCCATCGCCATCGCCCACGCCACGACCTCACAGCGTGAGCTGCTCTGGTCGACCTGCTGGGGCTGCGGCGGAGAGGGCGGCGCCATCACGTTGAAAGACGACGCCACCCTGGTGATCACGCAGCGTTGAGCTCTGTGCCTCAGTGCCCGCGACCGCGACGACCTGCCGTGGCAGCCACCGCGCGACCTGCCGGCTGCGGCGGCGCAGGCGTACCGATGGTGGGGAGCGCGGCGGCCATGGCGCTCATCGCCGGGCTCGTCCACGCGCGACCATAGAACCCACCGGCGCGAGCCGCGGCGGGAACGACGCGCTGATCCACCGCGCTGTCCGCCGGGATCACGGTCTCGATCAGGTGAGCGTAGGGCGCGAGCGAGAGCCCACTGGCCTCCTCCGCGCTTGGCACGATCGCGCCGTCCGCGCCGACGGTCCACTTGAACGTGCGGAGCGTGTGGCCGTTCGAGCGCCAGTCGCAGGCCCAGTTCCCGGGCTTGCTGCGCAGCGCGATCCCGAGCGTGTCGCTCTCTTCACCGACGTTGATCGGCAGCTCCAGGGCGTACCGCTGGTACCGCACCATCTCGCGGATCGGGTTGGCGCTGCTGGCCGGGTCAGGCCGAGTGTGCTCGACCGCGGTGCTCATCGTGCGGTCGGCGGTCTGCTGCGTGCGGGGCAGCACGATCGGCTGATCGTTCACGCGGCAGCGAAGCATATCGTCGTTGTCCCCGAGGGTCGTGATGCCCGCCTCGGTGGGGGAGAGCTGGAACGAGATGCCGACGCGTCCCGAGCGGCTGGCTCCGCCGGGCAGCAGGGAGCTGTGCTCGGAGGCCTCGATCAGCGTCGCGAGCACCTCGCCGTTGTGCGAGACGTAGTAGTTGGTCGCGTCAGGCTCGCCGTTGCCGCGAATGCCCGTCGCCGCGAGGACCTCGATGGTGTGGGTCCGCAGGAGCGTGTCCTGCGACGTCACGCCGTCGACGAAGTGCACCTCGACCTGAATGACGCCGGTGGCGGAGATGCGCATCGGCCCGCCGACGCCCTGGTCGTCGCGCTGCCCGCAGTCGCTCACCTCGACGTAGTCGACGAAGTTCAGCCCGCTCTCGTGCGCCTCGCAGCGCGCCTCGCCGAGCGCGCGGCTGCCCTGCTTGAGCAAGAGGCGGAACGCGCTGTGCTGCGGTGCCGTGCCATACGCGCGGAGGTTGGCGTCGATCTTCCAGCCGAGGTTCGTCGGGCTGCCGTTCACCGGCTCGACGTTGTTGCCGAGCTCGAACCACGCGAAGCCGTCGTCGTAGCGCACCGGCGC
>CAIUAC010000726.1 GCA_903896985.1 uncultured Sandaracinus sp. | reverse complement strand
CTTCAAGCTCAAGCGCGCGCTGCTCGCGCCCGTGCTCGAGGCGCTCGCCGGGACGCGGCTCCACGCCGCCGCTCCGTCGCGCTGAGCGCCGCTCCTCGCTCGCGCGGAGCGCCTCTACAGGCGCTTCCGGTACTTGACCTCGACCTCGTGAAAGCCGAGCGCCTCGTGCGCCTGGCGCGCTCCAGCGTTGAACGGCCAGGTCGTCGACTCGAGCACCTGACAGCCCTCGTCGCGGAACACCGCGGCGAGCGCCTCGAGCAGCTTGGCGCCGATGCCATCGCTGCGCGCCCCCTCGTCGACGTACCAGTCCTCGACGACGCCCTTGCGCTGCAGCACGCGCCGGTCGTCGTCCTCCTCGGTGTGCCCCGTCGCGTAGCCCACGGGCTCGCCCGCGCGCTCGGCGATCAGCACGACGGCGCGCGGCGAGCGCAGCAGCGCGTCGACGTCGTCTTGGAGCGCGCTCTCGAGGTCGCGGTACGCGTAAAACGGCGCGAGCGCCTGCGGGAGGATCGAGTCGCGGTGCGCGACGTAGAGCGCGCGGTGAAAGTGCAGGACGAGCGCCCGGTCGGTGCGGTGGGCGCGGCGGATTAGGACGACCGTCATCGCGCCGGACGGTAGCACGCGCGCGGCGGCCGCCCCTCGTCGAGGGCAGCCGCCGCACAGCGCAGTCACTCGGGCGTTGCGGGTCAGTCCACGTCGCCGCTCACTCGGTCGCTTCGTCGCCCGTCTCTTGCGGACTGTCGGCGCCGTCCTCGGCGCGCGAGGTCGAGTGCCGCGACGTGTGCGTGCGCTCGACGAGCGTCGTCGAGCCGCTCAGCGCGACGAGCGGGCGGAGCTTGCGCAGCGTCGCGCGACCGATGCCGCGCACGCGCAGCAGGTCCTCGACGCGCCCGAAGCGCTGCCCGCTCAAGCGCCCGCGGGTCGCAAGAATCGCCGCCGCCTTGGATGGCCCGATGCCGGGGAGCCGCATCAGCTCGTCGGCGCTCGCGGTGTTGACGTTGACGACGCCGTCCTCCGTCGCCGCCGTCGTCGCCTCGGTCTGCGCCTGTGCCTGCACCGGGCGCGCGCTCCGTTGCTGCGCCGAGGCGTTGGCCGTGAGGCCGAGCCCGAGCATGGCCGCGAGGGCCGCCGCGATCACCGTCACCGTCTGCTTCTTGTCGTGGTTCTTCATGAAAATACCCTGCTTTCTTTGCGTTCTTCTCGAACTACTTGCTGTACCGACTACTCGGTGCCCGCGACCATCGCGCGCACCTCTGCTCTCACGCGGGCTGCCCACGCGGGCGCGCCCTCGGTCGCTCAGCCGACGAAGAGATCGCCCGGGGTGGCGTCGTCGGGCGCACCGTTGCCGCTCACGCGGCGCGGGCGAGCGTCGTCCTCCGCGGTCCACGTACGCAGCTGCACCTGCCCGTTCACCGGCAGCGCATCGAGGCGCACGTTGAGCGAGCCGTCGCGGTTCTGAAACGCCGCGCCGCAGCGCACCCAGTACTTCTTCTCGCCGCGCTCGACGATCGTGTACGCGATCATCATCCCCGAGCGCCCGCCGCCTGCGCCCGCCGACCAACCATTCTTCTGATCCATCGCAACCTCCTCCTCGCGCTGCGCCCATCGCAGCGTCGTGATGGAGGGGACCTTGAGCACGCGATGTGCCGGACTTCGGCCACGTGATTTCAGGTACTTACGAGCGCGTTTTGGCGGAATCGCTGGCGGCCGCCGTCGGCCCGCCGGCGGATGGCGCCGCGCGCGCGTCTCACCACGGTGCTTGTCCCGCGCGCTCGGGCCATGGCACCATGCGCCCGTCCTGTGGCCCGCCGAGGAGGCCGCATCGCGCCAGCGCGCGAGGCGGGGCGAGCGCTCGACTGGAGGACCATGAAGATCGCCCTTTCCACCCATGCACCGCTCGGAACTGAAGCAGACCTCCTCGCCCTCGGCGTCAAGTCAGACCGCCTCCAGAAGGACCCGACACTCAAGGCGATCGACGACGCGCTCGGAGGCGCGCTGCAGCGCCTGATCGCGGACGACAGCTTCAAGGGCACGCTCGGCGAGACCCTGACCATCGCCGCGCCGCACGGCCTCAAGGCCGCGCGCTTCGTGCTGATCGGGCTCGGCTCCGGCACCTTCACCAGCCGCGACGCCCGCGCGTTCGGCGCCAAGGCGGCGCAGGTCGCGAGCCGCCTCGGGACGCTCGCCGTCGTCTCCCCCGCCACCACCGACGCTCAACTCCGCGCGCTCGCGGAGGGGCTCGCGACGGGCAGCTATCGCTACACGCAGTACCTGACCGGCGACCGCAAGCCGAAGCGTCAGCTCAGCGAGATCACCGTGCTCGTCTCGGCGAAGGCGTCGAAGGACGCGCGCGCCGCGCTCGATGACGGGCTCGCCGTCGCGGAGTCCATGAACCTCGCGCGCGACCTCGTGAACGCGCCGCCGAACGACCTGCACCCGGTCGCGTTCGCGCAGATCGCCAAGACCGAGGCGCACAAGCTCGGGCTCGAGTGCACCGTGCTCGACGAGAAGGCGATGGAGAAGCGCGGGATGCACCTGCTGCTCGCCGTCGCGCGCGGCAGCTCCGCGAAGCCCCGCTTCGTGCACATCAAGTACGTGCCGAAGAAGCCGAAGAAGGGCGCGAAGAAGGTCGTCTTCGTCGGCAAGGGGCTGACGTTCGACTCGGGCGGGCTCTGCATCAAGCCGGGCAAGTCGATGATCGAGATGAAGTGCGATATGGGCGGCGCGGCGGTCACGCTCGCGACGGTGCTCGCGGCGGCGCGCCTGCAGCTCCCGGTCGAGGTGCACGGCATCCTGGCGTGCGTCGAGAACATGCCCGACGGCGACGCCTATCGCCCCGGCGACGTCTTCCCGTCGCTCGACGGAAAGACCGTCGAGATCATCAACACGGACGCCGAAGGGCGCCTCGTGCTCGCGGACGCGCTCGCCTATGCGCGCGAGCTCGAGCCGGACTTCCTCATCGATCACGCGACGCTCACCGGCGCCTGCATGGTCGCGCTCGGCGCCTTCACCGCGGGGCTCTTCGCCAACGACGAAGACCTCGCGAAGAAGTACGCCGCCGCCGCCGCAGAGTCGGGCGAGAGCTACTGGCGCCTGCCGCTCACCGACGAGCTGCGCGAGACGCTCAAGAGCGACATCGCGGACCTCAAGCACATGGGCGACGCGCACGGCGGCGCGATCACGGCGGCGCTGTTCCTCCGGGAGTTCGTCGGCAAGACGAAGTGGGCGCACCTCGACATCGCGGGCCCGACGTTCGCGGACCGCGCGCGCAGCATCTATCCGAAGGGCGGCACGGGCTTCGGCGTGCTGACCGCGCTGAACTTCCTCGAGCAGCTCGCGTGATTCGAGCAGAGCGGCGAGTGCGCGTCCCTCTCCGACGAGCGGGCGGCGCGCTCGCGGCTCTCGGGTTCGCGCTCACGCTGTCTCTGGCAATGCAGGCGCACGCGCACCTCGGGCATCTCGTGATGCGCGCCGAGCGCTACCTGAAGCTCGACGCGGCGCCGGGGGAGGTGCGCGTCGTCGTGTCGCTGATGCTCGGACCGTCCGAGACGCGGCGCGCGCTCGAGCCCGCGGACACCAACGCGGACGGCAGCATCACGCAGGCCGAGGCGGACGCCTATCTCGTCGGTTGGGGCGCGGAGCTGCAGCGCGAGCTCACGGTGACGATCGACGGGGCGCCAGCGGAGGGCGTCGTCTGGCGCGACGGCGTGCTCGATCCGATCGGGCCCATCGCGATGCAGCCGCTGACGGTCGAGATGATCGCGCACGTCCCGCTGCGCGGCGGCGAACACACGCTCCGGGTGCGCGACGCGATGGACCTCGCGCGTCTCGAGCGGACGGACGTCGCCTTTCGCACGCACGACGAGGCGACGCTGCTGCGCGCGGGCGCCGGAGAAGCGCCCGCTGAGCTCGAGCGCGAGCTCAGCTTCGGCCTCGACTACGCGCCGCCGGGCGGCCGCGTCTTCACCGCCGTCGTGCGCACGCCCGAAGAGCCGATGAGCCGCGCCGTGATCGCTGCGCTGTTGCTCGGCGTCTTCACGCTCGTCGGCGCCGTCGTCGCGCTCGCCGCGCGTCGCAAGCGCCGCCAGTAGCCGCGGTGCGTCGGAGCCCGCGTCAGGGCACGCAGCGCTGGGTGCCGAGCACCTGCACGGTGCCCTCGAGCGCGTCCACGGCTGCGCACCGCGCCTCGGAGTCCGGCGAGGCGAGGGTGGACTCCCACTGCACGAGCCAGAGCAGGCCGCGCTGCGTGACGGCGCGCGCCGTGGCGCTGTGCTCGGTGATCCACCGAGCGAGGTCCGCGTGTCCCGCCGAGGTCGCGCGGGCCGAGTCGGCCGACGGGACGCGCAGCGCCGTCGGGCGCACCAGCCAGTAGGTCACGCGCTGGCCGTTGGCCGGCGCAGCGAGCGGCTCCCACGCCTCGAGGCGCGCCTGCCGAGCGACCGGCTGCCCTTCGTCGAGCGGATAGCGGCCGACGTAACCCGGTGCCCGAAACGTCGTGACGGCATAGGGAAGCCCGGCCGGCTCGGTGGTCGCGGAGGTGCGCGGCGGCGGCAGCGTGAAGCGCGCGACGCCCTGCGCGTCGGCGGTGCCCGAGAGGCGGCGCGGGCGGGCCGGCGTGCAGGAACGCCGCGTCGCGCCGCGGCCGAGCGCGCAGTCTTGGACCTCCTGCAGCACGATGCGCACGCCCGCGACGGGCCGGTCGGTGCCGAGCTCGCGCAGCAGCACCTCGAGCCGCTGCGGCCCAGACGGAGGCGCGACGCTCGGCGTCGTCAGCGGCGTTGGCGTTGGCTCGATGACCGGGGGCGTTGGTGCGGGCTCGATGACCGGGGGTGTCGGCGTCGCCTCGTCGGGCGAGCGCATCCTCACCGTGGCCCCGTCGAAGACGACGCGGGCGTCCACGAAGCGCGCACGCTCGGGCGCGCACGACAGGACGAGCGCGCGCCCCGAGACCGCGTAGTCGCCCGGAAGGCCGAACGCGTAGCGCACGAGCGGGATGCGAGGCGACGGCACGCTCTCGCAGGGGCACGGCTCGGGCCTGTCGCTCGAGGGCAGACAGTCGGGGCAGCGTCGCTCGACCGTCGGCTCGTGCACGTCGAAGCGCGCGACGCCGCCGCCGGGCAGCGTGATCGTGACGGGGCCGCTCACCTCCCCGTCGCATAGCCCGCCCGACGAGGGGATGAGCGCGACCTCGTCGCCGCTCACGTCGAGCTCGAGGACGATGGGCCCGGCGACGGCCTCCTCGAGGTGGACCCGCCGCACCTGCGAGGTCGACGCGCACGCGCCGAACAGCAGCGCCGCGCAGAGCCCGCCGTACGCCTCGAAGGTACGAGTAGACACCGTGGCGCCGACCGTATCACGGGGCGAGACGCGCTCGCGCGGGCGGCCTCGCCTCGCGCTGCCGGGGAGGTTGACCCTCAGGCGGGCGAGCCAGCGACGGAAGCGAAAGAGGCCGCGCCTTTCGGTGCGGCCTCTCGCGCGAGGGCTCAGCGGGGCGAGCGTAGACCGGGTTCTACAGGCGGAACGGGAAGCTCACCGAGAACGTCGGGTTGCGGAAGCGCGGGAAGTGCGCGCTGCGGGCCGCACGCGCCACGCAGGAGCCGACCGGCGTGCCGGCGAACTGACCGGAGACGACCGCGTTCGTCACGCGACCGCTGGAGCCGTCGACCGTGATCTGCGTCGTCGCCATGCCGTGTTCGCCAGCGCCGCACGCGCCGACCGCGGTCTGTACGGCCCGGAGCGCCGCGCCGACCTGGTCGCGGCCAGGCTGGTCGGGCAGCGCCGTGTCGCTCGGTGCGGGAGCCGGCGTGCCGCCCCCCGCAGGACGTCCGCCCGCCGGGTGCGCGTTGAGCGCCGCGCCGAGGAGGTCGTCGATGCTGTTGCCGCCTGCGGGCGGGCGTCGCTGCGTGGTCCCCCCGCCAGCGTTGCCGCCGCCGGTCGGGATCGCCGGAGCGCTGCCGCCGACGGCCGGGGTGTCGCTGCCGCCGGTGTGTCGGGGGGTGCCGCCGCCGCCCGTGTGTCGCGGCGCGGTGCCGTTGCGCTCGGGGGTGCCAGCCGCTGGCTCGGTGCCAGCCGTGGGCGGCACGATGGCGGGCGTCCCCGCGGCGGGCACGGCGACCGCCGGGGCTGCTGCGATCGGTGCGACCGGGGGCGCTGCGATCACCGGGGGCGCCACAGCGGCGACCGCCGGCGGTGGGACCGCGTTGTTCTTGCCGAGCACGACGACGAGGACGACCGCGGCCATCGCGACGATCGCGACGACGCCGAGGCCCACGCCGATGATCAGGCCCTTGTTGCCGCCCTCTTGCTTGGCGGGCGCGAGCATCGGCGCGCCGAGCGTCGGCGCGAACGGCGAACCGCCCGAGCCGATCGAGAGCAGGTCGTCGATCGACTCCTTCTTCGAGGGAGCCGAGCCGCCGCCCATCATCATGCCGCCGCCGGAGCCGCCTGCGCCCGCGAGCGCGCGGATGTCGATGAGGCCAGAGCCCTCGCCGGCGGCCATGCCCGCCTTCGGCTGCGAGCTGCTCGACTGCGACGACGAGGAGCTGCTGCTGCTTCCGCCGCCGCCCGGCGTTCCGGTCGCCAGCGCCTGTAGGTTCGCGAGCGAGAAGAGCACCGAGTTCTCGTTGCGCTGGCCAGTGAGCGCAGCCTGCTGGCTCGAGACGCGCGGGCTCTGCGCCGACGCCACCACGCCGTCGTCGTCGTCCCCGCCGCCGCCGAACGGGCTCGAGCCCGCGTTCGCCTGAGCGAAGAGGTCGCCACCACCGGCCCGAGCTGCGCGCGCTGCCGGCGCCGGCGCCGGCTCTGCCGCGAAGGCGCTCGCCCCGCCTCCGCCGCCGAAGAGCCCGCCGCTCGCGGGGGCCGCGTCGCCGAACGGGTCAGCGCCCATGTCGCCGCCGCCGCCACCGCCG
>CAIUAC010000725.1 GCA_903896985.1 uncultured Sandaracinus sp. | reverse complement strand
GCTGCAGCATCGCGCCCGAGAGGTCGACGCCAAACACGCGCGTCGTCTCCCCGGCGAGTGCGAGGAAGCGCCCCGTGCCGATCGGCACGTCGAGCATGCGACGAGGCGCGCGGCGCGCGAGGAGCGCCTGCACGTAGTCATGCTCGCGCTGCCAGTGGAGTTCGCCCTCGCGGTCCGCATCGTAGGACTCCGCCTCTCGAGCCCGATAGGGCGATTCCGTCATAGGCGTCCTCGCGGCAAGGGTAGCAGGAGCATCGCGCGCACCTGTCGAAAGAAGAAGCCTCGAGTATCCCGCCACAGCAGATTGCCGCCAAACGCCGAGAGGGCATACGATACCACAGTGGCGATTGCCGCCCCGACGCCGCCGTAGCGCGGGATGAGCCACAGGTTGAGCAGCAGATTGGCGGTGGCGGCAAGCATCGTCTTGCGGAGGTAGGCGCGTTGGAGCCCTTGTTGGAGGTACCAAGGCTCGCTCGCGACGCTCACGAACACCATCCAGGTGGACCACGCGTGGACCGCGAGAATCTGGGCGGTCCGCGGGTACGCATCTCCGTAGACGACCGCGACGAGCGGCTCGGCGAGAGCGGTGAGCGTCAACGCCACACAGAACCCCGCGAGTGAACTGTAGCGCACGAGCGCGAGACACTCGCGGTGGAACGCCGCTTCGTCCGTGCGATACCGCTCGGCGAGGCGCGGGCTCGCCGCGGTCATCAGCGCGATCGGCAGCAGGTAGAAGGCCTCCGAGAGCGAGGCCGCTGCGCTGTACTGTCCCACCTCGGAGCGCGCCGACAGCTGTCCGAGGAGGAACACGTCGGCTCGCGCATAGAGCGCGACCGCGAAGCTGGAGGCCAGCATCGGCCGTGCGAGCAGCCAGAGACGATGGCGCTCCTCCCGGTCGAACGCCGCGACGGCATTGCGCAATCGAAGCCCCCGCCGGCTCGCCGCGAGTCCTAGCAAAACGCCGGTGAGCGCCGCCTCGCCGATCGACACGAGCGCGAGACCGAGCAGGGGTGCGGAGGAGAGGACCGCTAGGATGCGCGCGACGGCCGCGAGCAGCACCGCGACTGTCTTCGCAGCCGAGCTCGCCCGGAACCTCTGCTGCGCTTGGAGCCACGCGTCGATCGTGTGGCTCGTCTGAAGCACCCCGGCGAGCGCGAGCAGTGACACCAGCAGCGCCGCGGGGAGTTCTGGCGGGGACGCCACGCTTACGGTGAGGAGGGCGAGAGCGCCAGCACCGACGCTGCCCACCACGCGCAGAGAGAGAGCGGCCATGAGCGTCTGGTCGGCCGCGCCATCGCGTCGCACGAGTTCGCGCACAAGAATCTGGTCGAGCCCCGCCTGCCCGAGGACCGAGAAGAGCACCACCAGCGAGACCGCGTAGCTGTAGAGCCCGTATTCTCGTGGGCCGAGGACGCGCGCGCAGAACACCGCGACCGCGAGGCCCGCCAGGAGACGAGCCGCGCGCTCGGCGATCAAGGTGACGGTGTCCCGTGCGAACGCATTCATGAGGACCGGCGCCCGCCGGCGCCGCGCAGCGTCCAGATGCCGACTCGATCAGCCAGTGCGCAGCGCGACATCGTGCGCGAGAGGATACCGAATGCGCGGCCGCGGGGCCATCGTGATGACCACGCCCTCCGACTCG
>CAIUAC010000724.1 GCA_903896985.1 uncultured Sandaracinus sp. | reverse complement strand
GCGCGCGCGCGCGCCGAGGTGACGCCGTCGTCGATCGAGGTCGACTCGTTCCAATCGCTCTGCAGGTCGTCGTCGGTGCCCGCGGGCGGGCGCACGGGCACCGGCACCGCGCCAGGCGCGGCACCGCCGATGCGCGCGGCCGGGCGGTACGGCGCAGGGCCACCCAGCACGGAGGTGGCGTCTTCGTCCCATTCGCTCTCCGGGGCGTCGTGGAGAGCGGTGGCGTCCGCGGGCATCCGGCTGACGTTCGAGCGCAGGAGCGCCCCCTCGACCGTGGCGCTCGCGGACGAGACCTCCTCGGCGCGCGACTGCGCGCTGGCCATCGCCGCCTGCAGCGCGAGGGCGCGACGAAACGGCTCGAGGTCGTTGCGCGTGCGATCGTCCTCGTCCTCGTCGTCGCCGAGCGCGAACGCTGCGGCCGCGAGCGGCGCGGGGGCAGCCGCGACGGGCCGCGCGCCGAGTGGCTTGGCGACGATGCGCGTCGGCGACGCGGCCGCGGGCGGCGCGGGCTTCGGCGCGGGCTTCGGCGCGGGCTTCGGCGGGAGCTTCGGCACGGGCTGACCGACCTCGGTCGTGTCCGGGTCGTCGACGTTCAGCGCGGCAAGCTCCGCGTTGCGCCGGATCTCGATCGGGAACAGCTGCGCCATGAACTGCGCGACGCGCCCCGTCGTGAACGAGGGTGACGTCTTGTAGAGCAGCTGCATCAGCGCCTGCGCCATCTCGTGCGCGCTCTGGAAGCGGTCCTCGGGCTTCTTGGCGAGGGCCTTCATCACGATCGCGGAGAGCTCCGGGGGAGCGTCCTTGCGGCGCGTCGACGGCGGCGCGATCTCCGCCTTGCGCACGCGGTCGAGCACCGCGGGGATGTTGTCCTCGCGGTACAGCATCTCGCCGATCAAGAGCTCGTAGAGGACGATACCCGCTGAGAAGATGTCCGAGCGATGGTCCATGGGGTCGCCCCAGGCCTGCTCAGGACTCATGTAGTAGTACTTGCCCTTGATGACGCCGGCCTCGGTTTGACCCGAGCGCATCGCCGCCTTCGCGATGCCGAAGTCGACGATCTTCACCTCGCCCGCGAAGCCGATGAGCACGTTCTGCGGCGAGATGTCGCGGTGCACGATGCCGAGCGGTTTGCCGTCGGAGTCGCGCTTGCGATGCGCGTAGTCGAGCCCGTGGCAGACCTCGGCGGCGACGAACATGCACACGTCGATCGGCACCGCCACGCTGGCGTCGGACGCCTTGCGCTGCATTCGATACGCGTCGGCGCCCTCGATGTACTCGAGCGCGATGTAGTAAGTCCCGTCGACGACGCCGAGATCGAAGATCTGCCCGACGTTGACGTGCGTCAGCAGGACGGAGATCTTCGCCTCCTCGACGAGCAGCTGGATGAAGTGCTCGTCCTCGGAGTAGCGCGGGTGAATGACCTTGATGGCGACGAGCTTCTCGAAGCCGCTGATGCCTCGCGCCCTCGCGACGTACACCTCCGCCAGACCGCCCCCCGCGAGGCGGCGGAGCAGCAGGTAGGGACCGAAGGCGCGCGGGAG
>CAIUAC010000723.1 GCA_903896985.1 uncultured Sandaracinus sp. | reverse complement strand
TCGCGCGCGCGCTCCAGCGCGACCCGCAGGCGACCTCATCAAAAGCCCCCCCTCAGACCGAACTCGCCGCCGGCTTGCCCGCGCAGCGAGACGTACGGCGCGAGTCGTGCCGCACCAGGTGGGCGCTCCGGGCTACGCCCGAGCCACTCGAAGAGCGTCAGCGCGCCGCCCGCGAGCGTCACCGCGCCGCCCGTGATCCAGAGCGAGCTCGCGGCCGCGTCGAGCGCCTCCCCGCGCCTCGCGAGCGCCGAGTCGGTCCGCCCGCTGGCGAGGAAGTCGTCGTGCACGCCGTCGGCGACGCCGTACACCACGACCCCCGCGAGCACCGTCGCGACGCCGGTCCCGCCGACGATGAACCCGGTCAGCCGGAGACGCTGCGAGGTCTCCTCGGCGCGGGCTCGCTCCGCGCGCATCGTGGCCACCCGCGAAGCCATCGCGCGCCGCGTGGCCTCTGCGTGCCTCGCCTCGTCGTCCCGCGCGGCCTGCTCCCGCGCCTGCCGCTCGCTGAGGCGGCGCTCGAGCGCGGCGATCCGCCGATCGACCTCGGGCCCGTCCTCCGCCTCGGGAGCGCGCTCGCGGTAGCGGAGAAACCATCGCCTCGCCCGCGCTGCGTCGTCGATGCACTCGTACGCGACGCCCGCGTTGTAGGCCGCCTGCGCCGTCGCGACGAGGGCGTACGAGCACGCGAACGCGCGGGCCGCCGCGGCGACGCGCAGCGCCTCCGTTTCCCGCTCGCCCTGCGCGAAGAGCCTCCCCGCCTCGCGTCGCCGCGCGCTCGCCGTCGCGGGCGTCGGACAGTCGCTCTCCTCCACCGGCGCGCGAACCGCGGGTGTCTCCTGCGCGCGCGCGGACTCCCACGCGAGCAAGCTCGCGAGAACCGCCGCGACCGCCAGCACACAATATCGAGCCATGCTCGTCCCCCGCCTCGCCCCTGCACGTATTCCCGGTCGCTCCGGCGGCCAGTGCGCCAAGCCGCACCGCGCCTCCAGGCTGCGAAGACAGTTTCCCAGACTGTCCCTCTCGCGACGGTCTTCTCCCCAATTTCAGGGCGGTTCTTCCCCGATCGTCTGGAGGCCAGGAGCCTGCCAGCCATGGATAGTCGCTATCCGTCCATCGTTGTCGAACGTCGTTGTCTGTGGCTCGGGGCGGCGGTCGGTCAACCACACTTCGCGCGGGGGGGATCCATGAAACGAACGGACTCGGAGATCCAACAGTCGGTGTTGCGGGAGCTCGCCTGGGACACTCGCGTCGACTCGACCGACGTCGGGGTCGAGGTCGACGACGGCGTCATCACGCTCACGGGCACGGTGAACAGCTGGGCCAAGCGCATGGCCGCGCTCCACGCGGCGCAGCGCGTCACCGGCGTGCTCGACGTCGCCAACGACATTCAGGTGAAGATCCCCGGCATCGGGCAGTTGACCGACACGGAGATCGCTCGCGCCGTCCGGAGCGCGCTCGAGTGGGACGTGCTCGTGCCCGAGGCGCGCATCCGCTCCACCGTCACGAACGCCTGGGTGACGCTCGAAGGCGACGTCGACCTCTGGGCCGAGCGCGAGGACGCCGAGCGCGCAGTGCGCAACCTCAAGGGCGTCCGGGGCATCGCCAACTACATCGAGATCGCTCCCTCGAAGATCGCGCCCGCTGACGTGCGCAGGTCGATCGAGCAGGCCCTCGAGCGGCACGCGCGGCGCGAGGCGAGCCACGTCCAACTCGACGTGAAGGACGGCGGGGTGACGCTCTCGGGCACGGTGGACTCGTGGGCTGAGAGGGAAGCCGTGGTCGGCGCCGCCCGCGGCACCCGCGGCGTGCGCAAGGTCGCAGACCACCTCCGCGTCGAAGACTGACCCCGCCCGGTCGCGGGCGACGCCGACTCGCCCTCCGCGCTCGCCCTCCTCACATACCCGTCGTGCGCCGCGCCCCGTTGCCCGGACGCGAGGCGCGCGTATCTCGCTGTGAGGAGGGCGGACCCATGAAGACTCTGATCGTCGTAGCGCAGCGCGACGGGGCGCGGCTGTACGAGTGGACGACACGCGCGGAACCACTGCGACTCCTCGAGGAGCTCGCGCATCCGGAGGGACGCCTGAGAGAGGGCGACCTCGACACCGACAGGTCAGGTGCCAGCTACGAGTCGAGCGCTTCCGGCGCCAGCAGCGCGGCGGCTGGCTCGGTGTCGGCGACGGCGCATCTCGCGGTCGTCTTCGCCCATCGCGTCGCGGACCGCACGGACCACGCCCTCGCGGACCACGCCTTCGACCGCCTCGTGCTGGTGTCGGGACCACGCTTCTTGGGGCTGTTGCGCGACGAACTCAGCAATTCGACGCGGGCGCTCAAGCGTCACGAGATCGTCAAGAACCTCGGCCACGCGAGCGCTCGGGAGCTCAAGGCCCACATCGAGCCAGAGTTGCTCTTCGCCGCGCACGCGTGAGCACGGGCGCGACCGCTGCGAGGGTAGCGGTCGCGCTGGCGCGCTCATCCGCCGTTGGGTCGCTCCTGCGTGAGGTGCCCACGCTGGGGCTCGCGCCGGTCTGATTGCGCGGCGGGGGGCGAACGCCGGAGCTCCGCACCGACCCAGGCGGCGAACGACTCCCAGTCCGGGGGGGATTCCAGCGCCGTGACGACCTCGTCCCAGCCCACCGTGAGGCCCTCGAGCCTCTGCCGCAGCTTGGCCCAAGAGGCCGCGCGCAGGTACGCGCCTAGCTCGCCTCCGTGCGGGAGCCCGCCGGCGAGGGTCCACTCGGGCGTGCGGCTCCACAGCCACTCTGCGAGCTCGAGCTCAGCGTGCTTGCCCTTGCCCGAGGCGACGAACTCGGTGAACTCCGGCGAGGGCCAGTGCGGACTCCTCGCCTCGTCATCGATGTACGCCTGACCGCTGCCGTCGCGCGGGTGAGCGTCGGCGGTGAACCAGCCCTTGCGGCCGAGGGTGCTCATCGGGCCGTCGTGGGTCAGCGCGCAGACTCGGAGCAGGCGCTGCTCCTCCTCGAGTGAGCGCGGCTGTTTCTCGAACAGCAAGCGGCCGAGCCTCGACGTCAGATCCGGCGGGTAGACTCCGACCTTCTCGTCGAAGCGCCCGTCGCGAATCGCGGCGCTGTCGAGCGAGCCCACCAAGTTGGTCGCGAGCACGTACGCGACGCGCTGCTCTCTCGCCGCGTCGTGCAGCCGCTCGAGCTTCGGCAGCATCCCAGGCGTCAGCAACTCGAAGATGGTGCTCGGCACTCCCGCGTTGTCGTTTCTCCGACGCAGCAGCGAGTCGAACTCGTCGAAGAGAACGACCGTATCGGTCAGCATCGCGAGCGCCTGAAACACGACGCGCGCGCGGTACTCCGCGTGCTCCGCGCCGCCGAGCACGATGTCGCTCGGCGTGATGTGGACGAAGCGCGCTCTCGCGCTCCGCGCGAGCGCCTCGGACATCGTCGTCTTGCCGGTGCCGGGAGGGCCGTAGAGCACGATCGAGCTCAGCGGGTCGCGGAAGTCGGAGCGCGGAATGCCGAGCACGTGGGCCCGCATCCTCTGCAGGTGCACCGCGATGGACGGTCTGCCGCTGCGCGCGAGCCCGAAGTCCGGGTAGAACGCGTCGTCGAGGTCGACCTTCAGCCGCGCCGCGTGCGTCGTCGAGAAGTGCACGGCGACGCGCTCGTTCAGGCAACTGTCGAGCATCAGCACGACCCGCTCGAGCGCGATGATCGAGAGCGCCGTGTTCCACCACGACGCCCGCTTGGGATCGACGGGCGCCTCGGCCGCCCAGCCGAGCCCCCCTGGGACGTCGCGCTTGCTCTCGCGAAACAGCCTGAGCAGGCTCGCGACGAGGTCCGGCGTGATCACGCAGGGTGTCCGGCGGAACAGCGAGGTGAGCCCGCG
>CAIUAC010000722.1 GCA_903896985.1 uncultured Sandaracinus sp. | reverse complement strand
GTGCATCAGCGCGCGCCCGGCGCTCGAGGGCGCGGTCGTGGCGGCGCGGCGCACGTCGACGCGGGCGCGACCATCGTCGTCGGCGGTGACCCCGAGGCGGGCGCACCGTGAGTCGGCGGCGTCCATGAGCCCCCGCGGCGAGGAGGTCAGCGCGCGCGTGTTCCGCGTGCTCGAGGCCGCGGGCATGCTCGCGGCCGAGCGCCGCTGTTTTGGCTCGTTCTTCGCGCCGCTCGCCAGCGTCGTCGGCGCTCGCGAGGTCGATCGGACCGGCGTCAGCGGCTGCCGCTCGGCGCAGTTCACGCACCTGCAGGCTCGTTCTCGCGACCTGCTCGATGCGCGCCTCGGGGTGGTGAACGAGGTCCCTCCGACGCACCCCGGCGCGAGCCACGACGCGCTGCACGCCGCCGAGCGGGGACTCTGAGTGGCGCTCGACGCGAGCGAGCGGACGGATCGCGCGCTCGAGCGCGTGCTGCCGGATCTCGTGCTGCGGCTCTCGGCGGACGGTCGCCTGCTCGACTATCGCGCGGGTCGGAGCCTCCAGAACACGCACCTCCTCGCACCGTTCCTCGGGGCTTCCTTGGCCGACTTGGGCGGCGCCATTCCGGGGTTCGATCCGGCGGTGATCTCGAACGGCTTGGCGGCGCTCCGCAGCGTGCTCGAGACCGGCGCGGAGGCGACGTTCGCGATCCGCTCGCCGAGCGGCAAAGACCTCGAGGTGCGGCTCTTTCCGACCGACGACGCACAGGAGATCGTCGCGTTGGTGCGCGACGTCAGCGCCGAGCGGCGCCTCGAGCGGCGGCTCGCGGTCTCCGAGCGCATGGCGACGGTCGGCACGGTCGCGGCGGGCGTCGCGCACGAGATCAACAACCCGCTGACCTATGTCCTCGCGAACGCTGGGCTCGCGCTCGAGGAGCTCGCGGCGGTCGACTCGGGCAAGCCGCTCGACACGCACGAGCTGCGCGCGATGTTGAGCGATGTGCTCGATGGCGCGCGCCGCGTGCAGCGGATCGTCGGCGATCTGCGGGTGTTCTCGCGCGTCGGCGAGACCGAGCAGCGGCGGAGCCTCGACGTCCGCGAGATCGTCGACTCGGCCGTTCAGCTGACGATCACGGAGCTCCGACACCGCGCGGTGCTCGAGCGCGACTATCGTCGGAGCGTGTTGGTCGTGGCGGACCCGAGCCGGCTCGCGCAGGTCTTCGTCAACCTGCTCGTCAACGCGACGCAGGCGCTCCCGGGCGAGGGGCCCGTGAAGCACCGGGTGCGCGTGACGGTGGACCTCGACGAGCAGGGCTGGCAGTGCGTCGAGGTCTCGGACACCGGGCCCGGCATCGCGGCAGAGACGCTCTCTCGGGTGTTCGAGCCGTTCTACACGACGCGAGCCGAGCGCGGCGGGACGGGGCTCGGCCTCTCGATCTGTCAGCGCATCGTCGTGGAGCACGGCGGCTTCCTCGAGGTCGAGAGCGTCGTCGGTGAGGGCGCGACGTTCCGCGTGCGCCTGCCGCCCGCCCCGGTGCGGCACTCGACGACGCCGCCCGCCGGGCCGCCCCATCACGCGCCGCTCCGCGGGCGAATCCTCATCGTCGACGACGAGGTGCAGGTCGCTCGCGCCCTCGCGCGCACGCTCTCGCCGCACGGCGTCCTCTGCGTGCACTCCGCCGACGAGGCGCTCGCCGCGCTCGAGCGCAGCCCCTTCGACCTCGTGCTCTGCGACCTGATGATGCCGGACAAGAGCGGCGCGGAGCTCTTCGAGGAGGCCATCGCGCGCTGGCCTCAGCTCGAGGCGCGCTTCGTGTTTCTGACGGGCGGCGCGCTCAGCCCAGCGACCGCGAGCCTGCTCGCCGCGCGACCCGAGCAGTGGCTCGCCAAGCCGCTGCTGCCGAAGCTGCTGCGCGAGCGTGTCGCCGCCGAGCTCGCGCAGCACGGCCCTCTCCGCTGATGGGCGCGCCGACGAAGTCCCCTGAAACGCCCGCTGCGCGGCTCGTGCGCGCGGACGGCGGGAGCGAGCCGACCTCGCAGAACGTGCGCTACGTCGTCGCGCTCGCCGACGGCGCCGAGGTCGAGGCGGTGCTCTACCGCGGCGACACGCTCTGTGTCTCCTCGCAGGTCGGCTGCGCCGTGCGCTGTCCGTTCTGCGCGTCGGGCGCGAACGGGCTCGGGCGACACCTGACGCACGCGGAGCTCCTCGCGCAGGTCGACCTCGTGCGGGCGCGTCCAGAGGGCGCCGCGCTCGCGCGGGTCACGGTCAGCGGCGTCGGCGAGCCGCTGCACAACCTCGACGCCGTCGAGGCGCTCGTGCACACGCTGCGCGCGCAGCGCATCGCGCCGAGCCTGACGACCTCCGGCGGCAGCGCCGAGCGGCTGACGCGCGCGCTCGGGCTCCCGCACAACGGGCTGACGCTCTCCGTGCACGCGGGCACTGACGCCGCGCGGGCGCGGCTCGTGCCGCACGCGCCCTCGCTCGAGGTGCTGTTCGAGACGCTGCACGCCGCGCTGCCGAGCCTCTCGCGCTCGAGGCGCCGCAAGGTCGCGCTCGCGTACCTGCTGATCGCGGGCGAGAACGACGCGGACGCCGAGCTCGACGCCTTCCTCGCGCGGGCCCTCCCGCTCGCGCTGCCGGTGCATCTCTTCGCGTACAACCCCGTGCCGACGAGCGCTGCGCGGCCCGTCTCTCGCGCGCAATTCGACGCGGCGTACGCGCGGCTCCGCGAGGCGGGGCTCGTCGTCCGCATGAGCTCGACGGCGCGCGTCGAGGCGAACGGCGGCTGCGGCACGCTCGTCGCCGTGCGCGCAGCCCGCGCCGTCTGAAGGGGCGCGCGCGCTCGGTCGCCAATGCCTGCGATGGCACGATCCGTGTTTGTATGTGCTCCAACGGTCGTCTCGCCCGCGCTGGGTGAGGTCGGCCGTCCCCGCACGAGGAGCGCGTCATGTCCCGAACTTCCCTTCGCCTCTCGCCTCCCGCCTGGGTCTTCGCGCTCGCGCTCGCCGTCACGCCGGGCTGCGACTGCGGCGGCGGTACGCTCGTCCGGGGACCGCTGACCTGCACCTCCGGCGACACCTGTCCCTCAGGCTCCTGCGTCGATGGACACTGCGCGCCCGTCTCGGCGAGCTGCCTCGATCACGACGGTGACGGCTACGGGCGAGGCTGCCCGCGCGGTCCCGACTGCGACGACACCGACCGCACGCAGACGGGCGTCGAGGTCTGCGACGGCGCGGACAACGACTGCGATGGGACCATCGACGAGGACGTGAGGTCCGCGTGCGGCGACTGCGACCCTTCGTGCGTGAGCGCCGGCGTCGGCGTCGGCACCGGCTCGCGCTTCGCGCCCGACGGCGCGACGGGCGACACCGCGGACGGCGTCGGGCTCGACGCGGACGGCGCGCTCGTCCTCGACTCGCGCGCGGTCAACACGCACATCATCTGGGTCGCGAACACCGAGCAGGGCACCGTGTCGAAGATCGACACGGACACCTTCGCGGAGCTGGCGCGCTACATCACCGGGCCCGACGGCGCGGGCAACGATCCCTCGCGCACGACGGTCAATTCGCTCGGCGATGTGTACGTCGCGAACCGCGCGGGGCGCTCCGTGTCGAAGATCTCCGTGCTCGGCGCGGGCTGCCCCGACGCGAACGGGGACGGCGTCGTCAACACCTCGACGGGCCCGAGCGACGTGAAGGAGTGGGGCACCGATGAGTGCGTCCTCTGGAGCACGCGGCTCGACGGCGCGGATCTGCTGCGCTCGGCTGCCGCGCAGGACGACACCGGACCCGACGGCGAGGTCATCCCGTATGTGTGGATCGGCTCGTGGAATCGCCTGCTCTGGAAGCTCGATGGCACGACCGGCGCGCAGATCCTGCAGACCGAGTCGCCGACCAACAATTACGGCTTCGCGCTCGATGGGACCGGCAACCTCTGGATCTCCGGGCGCGGCAGCCCGCAGGCGCTCGGGCGCATCGACACGCGGCGCTGCCTCGACGCCGCGAGCTGTGCTGCGGCGACCTGCGAAGGGCAGGGCCCCGGCTTCGACGACTGCGTGAAGCAGCGAATCCCGGCGCCGGGCGAGACCTACGGGATCACCGTCGACTTCATGCAGCGCGTGTGGATCGCGGGGTACGGCGGCGGGGATCGCATCATGCGCTACGACCCGAGCGCGGCCGCGGGCGCGCGCTTTCAGTCGGTGACGCCGGGCTTCGAGATGTCGGGCATCGCGGCCGACGGCGTGGGCTGGATCTGGGCGGCGGGGCACGGCCACGGGGTCGTGCGGGTCAACGCCGACACGCTCGAGTATCAGATCGTCGCGGGCACGCCCGGCCCGTACGCGAAGGGCATGGCGATCGACCAGACCGGCAAGATCTGGGCGATCAACCAGAACGGCGCGAACGACGCGACCGTGATCACGCCGGGCCCCGGCATCGGCGACGCGACCGTCGCCCTCGGCATCTCGCCCGGGCCGTCGATGCGCTACACGTACTCGGATATGACGGGCCAGCAGCTGCGGCTCGCGACCAACCCGTTCGGCTACTACCGGCACGTCTTCGAGGGCTGCACGGACTCGACGACGACGACCGAGTGGCGCGACCTCGCGTGGACGGCGAGCGTGCCGCCGGGGACGACGCTCCGCTTCCGCGTGCGCACCGCCGCGACCCGCACCGCGCTCGACGCGGCCGAGTGGGTGATCGTCGCGAACGTCCCGCCCGACGCGTCGCCCGCGGACGTCCTCTCGGCGCTCGGCGTCGCGGGCATCGCGCCGGGGCGCTTCCTCGAGCTCGAGGTGCGGCTCGAGAGCGAGCGGACCTCGGGCACGGCGGTGATCACGCCGCGCGTGTCCACGATGGACGTCGCGCACGTCTGCGTACCGATCCTCGGCTGAGCGCGCCCCTGACCGACCGCTGCCTGACCGCTGCCCGTCGTGTCGGCCAGCAGCGCCTTCGGCGCACGCTCACCGCGCGGTTCTCAAGTCGGGCCTGATCCGGCATACTGGGCGCTCGCTTGCCTCGTCCGCCGTGAGTGAGGTCCGTCGTACCCGACCGAGGAGAGCTCCATGTCTCGACCGTCTTTCCAGCTTCGCTTCGGATTCCTCGCGGTCTGTCTCTTCGCGACCGCCCTCGCGGTCACGCCCGGCTGCGACTGCGGCGGGGCCAAGCTCGTCGCCGGGGCCTGCACCTCGAGCACGATGTGCCCCGCCGGGCTCTGCGTCGACGGGCGCTGCGTCGGTGATCCCGCCGCCTGCACCTCGGGCTCCACGTGTCCCTCCGGCACCTGCCTCGACGGACACTGCACGGCGGTCCCGCCAGGCTGCGTCGACCATGACGCCGATGGCTACGGCGAGGGCTGCCCGCGCGGCCCGGACTGCGACGACAACGATCATGCGCAGACGGGCACCGAGATCTGCGACGGCGCGGACAACGACTGCGACACGCTGATCGACGAGGAGGTGCTCACGGCGTGCGGGGACTGCGACCCCTCGTGCACGAGCTCCGGCATCGGCATCGGCGCGGGCGCGGCCTTCGTGCCGGATGGCTCGACGGGCGACACGGCGGAGGGCGTCGGCGTCGACGCGATGGGCGCGCTCGTGCTCGACTCGCGCGCGATCAACACGCACGTGATCTGGATCGCGAACACCTCGGACGGCTCCGTGTCGAAGGTCGACACGGACACCTACCTGGAGCTCGCGCGCTACATCACGGGGCCCGATGGCGCGAGCAACGACCCCTCGCGCACCAGCGTGAACTCGCTCGGCGACGTCTACGTCGGCAACCGCGGCGGGCGCTCGGTGACCAAGATCTCCGTGCTCGGCGCCGAGTGCGCGGACGTCAACGGCGACGGCGTCGTCAACACCTCGACGGGGCCGGGCGACGTGAAGGCTTGGGGCACGGACGAGTGCGTGCTCTGGAACACGCGCTTCGCCAACGCCGACCTGATCCGCGCGGTCGCCGCGCAGGACGTCATCGGGCCCGACGGCGAGGTCATCCCGTACGTCTGGATCGGCTCGTACAGCGAGAGCGCGACGGGCAGCGGTGCCGACTACGGCTTCGTCTGGAAGCTCGACGGCGCGACGGGCACGGTCATCCTCGAGACCGACTCGCCCACCTTCGACTACGGCTTCGCGCTCGACGCCGCGGGCAACCTCTGGATCTCCGGGCTCGGCAATCAGTCGCTCGGTCGGCTCGACACCACGCGCTGCGTCGACGCCGCGAGCTGCTCGGCCGCGACGTGCACTGGCGAGGGCGCGGGCTTCGACGACTGCGTGAAGCAGCGCATCCCGCTGCCGAGCGGCTCGTACGGGATCACGGTCGACTTCGCGCAGCGCGTCTGGCTCGCCGGCTATCAGGGCTCCAACTACATCATGCGGTACGACCCGCGCGCCGCGGCGGGCTCGCGCGTCGCGAGCATCGCGCCCGGCTTCATCACCGGCGGCATCACGGCGGACGCGGTCGGCTGGATCTGGGCCGCCGGCTACGAGCAGGGCGTCGTGCGCATCAACGCCGACGACATGAGCTGGCAGATCGTCGCCGGCACGCCGGGCCCGACGGCCAAGGGCATGGCGATCGATCAGACCGGCAAGATCTGGGTGATCAACCAGAACGGCTCCAACGACGCGACGGTGATCACGCCGGGCCCCGGCATCGGTGACGCGACGCTGGCGTCTGGAATCTCGCCTGGGCCGTCGATGCGCTACACGTACTCGGACATGACGGGCCAGCAATTGCGGCTCGCGACCAACCCGTTCGGCTACTACCGGCACATCTTCGAGGGCTGCACCGACTCGACGACGACGACCGAGTGGCGCGACCTCGCGTGGACCGCGGACACCCCCGCCGGCACGACGGCGCGCTTCCGCGTGCGCACCGCCGCGACGCGCGCCGCGCTCGACGCCGCGGCGTGGGTGATCGTCGCGAACGTGCCGCCGGACGCATCCCCCGCGGACATTCGCGCCGGGCTGATGGGCGCGGGCATCGAGCCGGCGCGCTTCCTCGAGCTCGAGGTGCGCCTCGAGAGCACGCGCACCTCGGGCACCGCGGTCGTGACGCCGCGCGTGTCGGCGATGGACGTCGCGCACGTCTGCGTGCCGATCATCGGCTGAGCGATCCGAGCAGAGGTGGCCGCGGTCGGCCGCCTTTGACTCGCTCTCGCGGTTCCTGCAGCCTCGCCCGGTGCTCCCGATTTTTCGTGCCTTCGGCCTCTTCGGCGCCTGCTGCTTTGTGGCGCTGCTGACGGCGCCGCGCGTCGCGGCGGCGGGCTTCGCCGTGATCGACGACGGCGGCGCAGAGCGCGCGGACGCGCGTTTTCCGCGGGAGTCTTCGCTCGTGTTGACGCGCTCGCGCATCGCGGTGCGCTGCTCTTCGGAGCACGAGGGGGTGCTCTGTCGCGTCGTCGAGCGGGCGACGGTCGAGAATCCGTCCGACGCGCGCGTGACGGTGCTGGTCGGGACGCACGGGACGCTCACCGTCGACGGACTCGCCGCGGCGGCGCTCACGCTCGCGCTGGTCGATCGGCGGGCGCTCGCCTGCGCCGTGGACGCGCTCGAGCACCGGCACGGCGTCGGCGCTTGCCCGCCCGACGCGGAGTGGACCGAGCGAACGGCGCGCGTCGAGGTGCCGGCGCACGGGCGCGTGGAGCTCGTCGAGCGCTGGCAGGACGCGGAGCCGGGCGAGCGTCCCGAGGGGCTGCACGCGCTCGAGGGCGGCTACGACGCGCTCTCGGTGCGGCACGCGTGGCTCGCCATCGGCTTCGACGAGCCGGAGTATCTGCGCGTCGCGCTCCGCACGGCGCCCGGGCGCACGCTGCGCGGCGTGCCGGAGAGCGAGGTCGTCGCGTCGATGCCGCGCGCGTGGGCGGCGGGCTCGATGTTCACGCCGCTCGACTCGGTGCGCGAGGGGGACCGGCGCGTCGTGAGGTTTCAGCTGAGCCGTGAGGGCGAGGCGGCGCGCTGCCTCGCCGCGCTGCCGACGTCGATGGAGGGCATCGACCCGAGCGAGTTCTCGAGCCGCCTCGAGGTGCTCGAGGAGCAGTGCCATGAGCGGCCGATCGACGTCGCTCGCCCGTCGTCGGGGCTGCTCGCGCACGGCGGGCCGTACGTGGCGCTCGGCGCGCGCGCGGAGCACGACGTCGAGTCTCGCGTGCGCCTCCGCGCGGGCTACGAGTTCGCGATGTTCTTCAGCGGGCTGCTCGGCTCGCTCGCCGCCGACCTCGACTTCGATGGGCGGCTCTCGGTGTCGCCCGCGGTCGAGCTTGCCGCGCCGTTCGTGCCCGCGGCGCTGCTGATGCCGAGCTTCTCCGTCGGCGTCGGCGCGGTGCTGAACCTGCTGCCAGAGGCGCGCGCGGGGCTGCGCTTGCTCTTCGGCGCGCACTATCCGCTGCTCGGCGTCGTCGTCGCGTGGGATCTGTTCCCGGCGACGGCCGACCTGCCCGCCGACACGCAGTGGACGGTGCTCGCGCGCGTCAGCTTGTGAGGCGGTCGAGCGCCTCGCGGAACGCCGCCGGGTCGCTCAGGCGCAGCGAGCCCGCGACGGCGATGCGGTGCAGGCGTCGCTCGGCTTGCTCGGCGCGCGCGAAGGCTGCGTTCGCGGCCTCGCGCTGACTGCGCCGAACGGCGTGCGTGAAGGCGAACGCGGCGCCTTGCGCGGTGAAGGCGATGAACGCGCCGGCGAGCAGCAGCCCGGCTTTGCCCGCCGCGTGCTCTGCGCCGAAGAGCCCGCCGAGCCCGGCGACGACCGTCAGCCCGAGCCCCGCGAGCACGCCGAGCCCCGCGGCGACGTAGCCCGCGCGGTCGGCGATGACGCTGCGCGCGAGGGAGCGCAGCCCGACGCGGCGCCAGAAGTCGCTCTCTGCGGCGAGGCGGGTCGAGAGCGCGAGCAGCGGATCGGCGCCGAGCAGCTCTGGGGACGGCGCCGTCGGCAACAGCGACTCGAGCGTCTCGGCGTTCGACCGCGCGAGCGAGCGCGACGCGGCGAGGACGCCTGAGCCGAGCGCGTCCGCGAGCTGCGTGGCGCTCCGCTGCAGCGCGTCGCTGACGTCGGGCGCGTGCGTCGCCGATTTGCCGTTGGTGGCTGGCTTCGTGGCGACGACCGGGGGCGCTTCCGCCGCGGGGACTGGCGCGCTCGTCGCCGAGGCGTCGGCTACGGGCGCATCGGGGACCGGCGCGTCGGCGAGGGGCGCGGCGACGGGAGGCGAGGCGGGAGCGAGCGCGGCGGCGGGCGTCGTGGCGGGGACCGTGGACATGGCCCGATGCTACGCCGCGGTCGCGCCGCCGTGCGAACGTTCTGTGTCCGCGCTCGCGCAGCGCGGCTGCGTTATTCGGCCGTCGCGGCGAACCAGGCTTCGCCGATGGCGTAGAGCGTGTCTTCGCTCGTCGTGTCGCCCTCGGGCACGCCGTTGGCGGCGCCGAAGGTGAAGACGATGCGGCCGACGGGGATACCCTCGACGAGGACCGTGAACGAGTCCTCCCCGAGCGCTTGGATCTTGTAGGTGATGCCTTCGAGTTCGACGGTCTTGTTGGCGACGTCGACGGTGGGGGTGCTCATGGGCGCGCTTCGTAGCATGGCCGGGCGGGTCCCGGCGATAGCTAGCGTGCGAGTGCTCAGCGGCCCGTCGCCGCGCGCTCGAGCAGGTCCTGCGGGCGGGGCGCGAGCGTCAGCGTGCGCGGGGGC
>CAIUAC010000721.1 GCA_903896985.1 uncultured Sandaracinus sp. | reverse complement strand
CGCTCATCGTCAGCAACGCGGGCGCGGAGATCGGGCGCGTGACCTTCACGCTCGCCGAGGGCGAGGCGAAGGACGTCCCGGTGGCCGTGACGCGCCCGGCGCAGGCGCTCGTCGTCACGACGCGGCCCGACCTCACGCCGCACGACGTCCCGCCGTCGCGCGACGACGAGCACCCCGCGCCTCCGCCGCGCCCGGTGCCGCCGCCGAGCGGCGGGCTGTTCTCGTCGCCCGTGTTCTGGGTGATCGTCGGCGTCGTCGTCGTCGGCGGCGCGACAGCGGGCGTGGTCGTCGCGACGAGCGGCGGCAGCGACCCCTTCTCGGGCAACCTCGGGAGCATCTCCGTCCGATGAGCGCGCGGACCTCGGCGCGGCTCCTCCTGCTGTGCGCGGGGCTCGCGCTCTCGTTCGCCGCAGGCTGTGGGAGCGCGCCGACGGAGCTCGTGCTCGTCGTCGACACCAGCCTGTCGGTGCCGGGCGAGCTCGACACGGTCGTCATCGCCGTGACGGGCCCGACGACGACGGCGAGCAAGACGGCGACGCTCGGCGCGGGCGGCACGACGCTCCCGCTGACGCTCGGATTGACGCACGCGGACGGCGCGGCGCTCGGCCCCGTCACCATCGTCGTCACGGGGCAGCGCGCGAGCGGCGACGTCGTCCGCCGCAGGGTGACGACCGAGTTCGTGCAGGAGCAGAGCAAGCTGCTGCGCGTCGTGCTCGTCGCCGACTGCCTCTTGCCGCGCGACTGCGGCGCGGGCAACACCTGCAGCGAGAACGGCTGCGTGCCCGAGCACATCGCGGGCGGCGCGCTCCCGGACTTCGGCAGCGTGCCCGGGCGCTTCGACGGGGGCTCAGGCGCGGTCGAGCGCTGCAACGGCGTCGACGACGACGGCGACGCGCTGATCGACGAGGGCTTCGACCTGCAGCACGAGAGCGCGAACTGCGGCGCGTGCGGCAACGACTGCGGCGGCAAGCCGGGCGTCGGCGCGGCGCACTGCGCGGCCGGCGTGTGCGTCGTCGACGCCTGCGTCGCGGACCGCGGCGACTGCGACACCGACGGCGAGACGGGCTGCGAGTCCGACCTGCTCACCGACGCGGCGCACTGCAACAGCTGCATCAACACCTGCCAGCCGCTCCACGGCGCGCCGACCTGCGGCGCGGGCGCGTGCAGCATCGCGTGCGTGCCGGGCTTCGCGGACTGCGACGACAGCCCCGCGAGCGGCTGCGAGGCGGACCTCTCGGCGATCGACTCCTGCGGGCGCTGCGCGAACCGCTGCACGACGATGTGCGCCGCGGGCTACTGCGACGATCAGCGCGTCACGAGCCTGACCGTCGGCGGCTCGCACGGCTGCGCGCTCCGCGCGAGCGGCGCGGTCGTGTGCTGGGGCGGCAACGCGTCCGGGCAGCTCGGGGACGGCTCGGTGATGACGCGTCGGCAGCCCGTCGACGTGCGCTCGCTGCTCGACGCGCGCGAGGTCGTCGCGGGCGACTCGCACACCTGCGCGCTCCGCGCGAGCCGCGCCGTCGTCTGCTGGGGCGAGGGCGGGAGCGGGCAGCTCGGCGAGGGCAGCACGATGGACCGCACGACGCCCGTCGCGGTGTCCACCGTCACCGACGCGACCTCGCTCGCCGCGGGCGGCGGGCACACCTGCGCGGTGCGCGCGGGCGCGACGGTCGCCTGCTGGGGCGCCAACAACCGCGGACAGCTCGGCGACGGCTCGACCTCGACGCGCGTCAGCCCGGTGACCGTCGCGGGGCTCGCCAACGTCACCGCGCTCGTCGCCGGTCAGGCGCATACCTGCGCGCTCGAGACCGACGGCAGCGTCGTTTGTTGGGGTGCCAACGATCAGGGGCAGCTCGGCGACGGCAGCGCCGACGCGTCCTCGACCTCCCCGCGCATCGTCCGCGGGCTCGCCAACGTCACCGCGCTCGCGACGAGCGCGAACGCCTCGCACACCTGCGCGCTCACGCTGAGCGGCGAGGTCTACTGCTGGGGCGACGGCGCGAGCGGGCAGCTCGGCGATGGGGCCATGACCGACGCGCGCGCGCCTGTCCTCGCGATGCTGTCGGCGTCCGCGCAGGCGGTTTCCGTGGGCTCGCAGCACAGCTGCGCCGCGCTGCTCGACGGGACCGTGCGCTGCTGGGGCGCCAACGATCAAGGCCAGCTCGGCAACGGCGCGACGCTCAGCAGCGCGGCGCCCGTGACCGTCGAGGGCGCCGCGTCGATCACCGTGCTCGGCGGCGGCAACAAGCACAGCTGCGCGATGACGATGACCGGCGCGGTCTATTGCTGGGGCTGGAACCTCAGCGGGCAGGTCGGCGACGGCTCGCTCTCGCCGAGCCTCCCGACCGCGACGCGCGTCCGCACGCTGCCATTCCCTTGATGCGGCCGGGGCGCCCGCGCCCTCAGAAGTCGTCCTGCACCAGGACCGGGCCGCCGCCCACCTTCGTCGGATGACGCGGGCCGTGGGGCGGGCCATGCGGCCGGGGCGGCGCCGTGACGCCCGTCGGCGGGACGAGGTCGACGAGCGCCGTGCCCGCGTCGGGCGTGAGCGCTGCCTGCGGCG
>CAIUAC010000720.1 GCA_903896985.1 uncultured Sandaracinus sp. | reverse complement strand
GTCACGCCATCGACCGACGGGTGCACGATCAGCGCCTCGCTCTCGGGCGCGGTGAACGCCGTGCCATAGCCGACGAGCAGAGCGCGCACCTTCGCGCCGCGCGCGAGCGCCTCGTCGAGCCGCTCGACGACGACATACGCCGCGCCTTCGCCGAGCCGCATCCCGTGGGTGTGCGCGTCGCCGGGCGCCCAAGGCGCGTCGCCCTCTGCGACGACGCCGAGCTTGCGAAACGCCCGATAAAGCGGCTCGCTGACGATCTCGCCACCGCCGACGAGGAGCACGCCCGCGCGCTCGTGCGCGAGGTGCGTCTCGGCCGTCAGCACCGCGTCGAGCGCCCCGCAGTTGCCGTCCACGACGGTGACGTTGGGCGCGCGCAGATCCTCCCAGATCGACACATAGCCGGCGGCGGCGTTGATGACGGTGTTCGGGAAGCGCGCGGGGTTGATGTAGCGAGGGTCCTCGCGCTCGGCGACGAGGTTCATCTCGGTGATCGCGTCGAGGGAGCCGTACGCGGTCGCAGAGATGATCCCGACCTCGTCGGGTCGGCGCGCGAGCCACTGGCCGTCCTTCTTGAGGCCGGCGTCCTCGAGCGCGTGCTTCGCGGCGACGATCATGAACTTCGTCAGGCGATCGAAATTGCGCAGGCCCTTGTCGCCGAGGTAGGTCGCGGCGTCGAAGCCGCGCACCTCCGCGACGCGGGCGTCGGGCAGCTCCGCGAGCGGCAGGACGGTGACCGCGGGGGCAAAGGCGCGCTCGGCGGCGGCGCGCGGGTCGGCGAGCGCTGCGCGGTGCTCTGCGCTGCCGATCGCGATCGGCGAGACGAGCCCGAGGCCGGTGATCGCGAGCTCCATCAGCGGCACCCCACGGTGTCGGGGAGCACGCCTTCGCGCGCGAAGAGCATGACGGCGTCGTAGCCGCCGAAGGCGAGCGCATTGTTCAGCACGACGTCGGCCTTTCCCGTGCGGGAGGTGTTCGCGACGATCCCGAGCACGCACGCCGGGTCCTGCGTCTCGTAGCCGATCGTCGGAGGGTAGACGCCGTGCACGATCGTCTCGATGCAGGAGACGGCCTCGAGCGCGCTCGACGCGCCCATGCAGTGCCCGATCATGCTCTTCATCGAGCTGACGGGGACGTCCATCACGCGGTCGCCGAAGACCTTGTGGAGCACGAGCGCCTCGATCTTGTCGTTCGCGTCGGTGCCCGTGCCGTGCGCGTTGACGAAGTCGACGTCGGCCGGCGTGAGCCCGCTCGACTCGATCGCGCGACGCATCGCCTGCACGGAGCCCTCGCCCTCGGGGTGCGGGCGCGTGATGTGGTGCGCGTCGCAGGCGAGGCCGTAGCCGCCGACCTCCGCGAGGATGCGCGCGCCGCGAGCCCGCGCGTGCTCCTCGGACTCGAGGATCATCATGCCGGAGCCCTCGCCGACCAGCAGGCCCTTGCGGTTGAGGTCGAAGGGCTGACAGCGCTCCGGTGCGACGGCCCCGAGCCGCGCAAAGCCAGCAAATTGCAGCTTCTCGATGATCTCGCTCGCGCCCGTGATCGCGACGTCCGCGCGCCCTGCGCGGATCTGATCGGCGGCGAAGCCGATGGCGTAGTTGCCCGCCGCGCACGCCGCCGGGAGCGTCTGCGTCATGCCGCGGGCGCCGAACGCGCGCGCGACGTGGAGCGGCAGCAGCGTCGTGCCGTAGCGGTTGATCGAGCGGCTGCGGACGGCGTCCTCGCCGCGGTGAATCCACGCGGACTCGAGCTCGCTGATGACGTCGGCCTCGCCCATCGTCGTGCCGATGACGACCGCCGTGCGCTCCGTCGCGAGCAGCGCGGGGGAGATCTGCGCGTCCTCCACAGCCATACGCGCGGCGGCGACGGCGTACTGCGAGCAGCGCCCCATGCGGCGCGCCTCGGCCGCGGTCATCCAATCGCGCGCGCGAAAGCCCTTCACTTCACAGGCGATCGAGCGACCGATGGTGCCGGTATCGAAGCCCTCCACGGGCGACGCGCCGCTGCGTCCCGCGGCGAGCGACTCCCAGAAGGCCTGACGTCCGAAGCCGACCGAACTCACGGCTCCGAGCCCAGTCACGAAGACACGATGACTCATGAATTGTGGCGCGTTGTACCCCGCGCGCGCGCGCCGACGCAAGGCGACGCCGTGCGTCATTCGCTGCGCAGGCGGTGCGCAACGGGCTACGCAGCGCGCTCCGGTGAACTGGCCGATCACCCGGAAATTCCGCGGGCTTTCGGGCCTTCCCGCGGCTTGACACTCGCGCGCGCCTACACAACAGAAGGCGCCGCCATGAGCCTGCCTGATGCGCCGCTGACGCTCGTCTCCGCGCTGTCGCGGCTCCCCCGGGGAACCGCGCGCGGCTTTCGCTTCGTCACCTCCAAGAACGAAGAGCGCTACTACCCGTACGAGCAGCTCGAGGCGGAGGCGTATCGCCGCGCCGCGCACCTCAGCGCGCTCGGGCTGAGCAAGGGCGAGCGCCTCGCGATCGTCGTCGCCGAGGGCGACGAGTTCGTGCTCTCGTTCCTCGGCGCGTGCGTCGCGGGCATCGTGCCCGTGCCGATCTTCCCGCGCGCGACGTTCAAGGGCATCGAGGGCTACGCGGAGACGGTCGCGCACATCGCCAGCGCGTCGGGCGCGCGCGTGCTGCTGACGATGGAGGCGACGAAGCCGTACGTGGAGCCCGCGCTCGCGAAGGACTGCGGGCTCGAGCGCATCGTGCTGACCGAGCACGTCTTCGAGGGCGCGACGCCGGCGTTCACCGCGCCCGAGATCACGCCCGACGATCTCTGCTTCTTTCAGTTCACCTCGGGCTCGACGAGCAAGCCGAAGGGCGTCGTCATCACGCACTCGAACCTCGTCGCCAACGTGACGGCGTTCCTCGGGCCTGCGGGGCTCGACCGCAACGATCAGGACCTCGGCGTGTCTTGGCTGCCGCTCTTCCACGACATGGGGCTGATCGGCTTCGTGCTCGGGCCGCTGATCTGCGACATCCCCGTGGTGCTGCTGCCGACCTCGACCTTCGCGCGCGGGCCGCGGATCTGGCTCGAGACGATCCACAAGCACCGCGGCACGATCACGTACGCGCCGAACTTCGCGTACGCGCTCGCGGTCAAGCGCCTCAAGGACCGCGACCTGAAGGAGCTCGACCTCTCCTGCCTGCGCATCGCGGGCTGCGGCGCCGAGCCGATCCACGCGCAGACGATGCGCGACTTCGCCGAGCGCCTCGCGCCCGCGGGCTTCGACGCGCGCGCGCTCTTGCCGAGCTACGGGATGGCGGAGTCGACCTTGGCGATCACGTTCCACCCGCGCGGCACGCCGCTCGTGACGGACATCGTCGACGCGGACGCGATGCAGCGCGGCGAGGCGCGGACCGTCGCGAAGGGCACGCCGGGCGCGCTCGAGCTCGTCGCGTGCGGCGTCGGCTTCCCCGGGCACGAGGTGAAGGTCGTGGACGCGGAGGCGGGCGCGGACCTAGCGGAGCGGCGCGTCGGGCAGATCGTGACGCGCGGCCCGTCGGTGACGAGCGGCTACTTCGAGAACGCAGAGGCGACGGCGCTCGGCTGGAAGAGCGGCTGGCTGCAGACCGGCGACCTCGGCTACTTCGCGGAGGGCGCGCTCTACATCTGCGGGCGGCTCAAGGACCTGATCATCATCAACGGCGCGAACTTCTATCCGCAAGACCTCGAGTGGGCCGTCGCGGAGGTCGAGGGCGTGCGCCGCGGCAACGTCGTCGCGTTCAGCGTGCTCCGCGACGGCGTCGAGCAGCTGGTCGTGGCGGCGGAGGCGAATTCAGGCGACGTCGAGCGCCTGAAGAAGGCGATCCCCGAGCGCATCTACGAGGTGGCGGGCCTCGCGACCTCGTACGTCGCGGTGGTCGGCGTGGGCTGCCTGCCGAAGACCTCGAGCGGCAAGGCGCAGCGGCAGAAGACGAAGCAGCTCTACGAAGCCGGCTCGCTCGCGGAGCACGGCAAGGCGGGCGCGACGGACGGTGAAGAGCACGGGTAGGGGTCGCTGACGACGCCTGTCCTTTCCAGCGGTGGGCAGCTATGCTGCGCCGCGCCGAGCGCCCCAGCGGGCGCGCGGTGTTTCCGTGATGCAGGGAGACGAGACGATGAATCGGTCCGAGCTAGTCAAGACGTTCCAGCGGATGGCCACGGAGATCGCGGAGAAGGACTTCAGCCACGTGACTGAAGAGAGCGTGATCGCGGAGCTCGGGATCGACTCACTCGGCACCCTCGAGCTCGTCGGCGCGCTGGAGCGCGAGCTCAGCATCGCCGTTCCCGACGAGCAGCTCGTCGGGATCCAGACGGTGCGGCAGCTGCTCGACCTCGTCGAGAAGCGGATGAAGCTGTCCGCGTAGC
>CAIUAC010000719.1 GCA_903896985.1 uncultured Sandaracinus sp. | reverse complement strand
CCTCGCGGAAGCCCAAAGAAGCGACCTCGGCGCTCTTCGCCGCCTCCAGATCGCTCAGGAGCTCGATGCCACGTCGCCGCGCACGAGCCGCGGTAGCGCCGCACCGTGGGCCGCAGGGGCTTTGCCCGACGGTCACCTAGCTCCGGGATCGTCTCGCCCGCGAGCACGAGGTTGGTGCCCGTCGCAGAGCCGATACGGAAGCGCAGCTGCACGCCGCCGCGCAGCCCGTCGACGTGCCCCTCGGGGAGGCCGAGCCCGGCGGTGATGCGCAACGCGACGGAGAACAGCTCGTGAAGCGCGAGCTCCGGCTCGATGAAGCCGTACGTGAAGCCCACCTCGCGCGACGCCGCGCCGAGCACATCGAGGCTGCGAACGCTGCCGCTCTCCCCCTGCAGGTGCCCATAGCCGACGCGCACGGACGGCAGATAGGTGAGGCCGAGTCGATACGTGAAGTCGCCCTCGAACGCGACGTAGTAGTCGTTCAAACGCGACCGGTTGAAGTCGACGTAGTCCGTCGAGAAGCGCACGCGCGAGCGGTCGCTCTCGGTCGGCAGCGGCGCGCTCGGCGACGCCCAGACCTCCACGCGAAACGGCGACTCGGGGCTCGCGGCGACGTTCGCGGTCCGTCCGTCGGCGAGCGTGATCTCCGCGAACCACTCGAAGCCCACGAGGGCCAGGAGCGCGGGCGGCACGGCCCCGCGAGCGTGCCCTGCCGCGTCGAGCGTGAGCGCCACGCGGGTGAACGGCACGGGCTCGCCGCGCGGTCGCACGAAGACCGAGAGGTCCCGCACGGGCACGCCGCGCGTCACGATCCCCGCGAACTCGAGGGGCTCACCGACGTACGCGCGACCGAGCGGCGCGAGCTGAGCGAGCGAGCCGCCGGCGGGGGTATCCGCGCGCGCTCGCGCGAGCTCTCGCTGCGCGTCCGCGAGCTCCTGCCGGGCGTAGTTCGCGTAGGGCGAGGCCGCGCTCGTCGCGAGGAATCTCTCCCACACCGTGATCCGCGCCTCGGGTAACAATCCGAACGTCACCGCCCACACGCGCAGGATCTCCGCCGTGCGAATGTCCGTGCCAGTCTGCGGGCACGCGACCTGAGCGGGCGCTGGCGGACAGACGCGCGCAGGAGCGTCGCTCGGCCGCGCGGTGCCTCCCCCGCCGCCGACCGACGCCGCCACAACCTCCTCGGCGTCGGGTGTCGGCGCGTGGGCCAAGTCCGCGAGCTCCACCGGGCGATGAGGCGTCCCGGTGACGCGGGCGATCGACAACGACTCGCCCACCTCGACGATCACGAGCTGCGCGATCGGGAAGCGGTCCCGCAGCACCGCGTGCGTCACGGGATGCCGCGTCTCGATCGGCCGCAGCACCTCGAACGTCGCCCCCGCGACGACCGCACCGCGGCCGACGTCGAGGTACACGTCCTCGCCATCGATCTGCACGACCATCGCATCGCGAGCCTGCGGCGCGCCACGACGCGCCTCGACCGCGCGGGGCTGCGCCGACGCCCGCTCGACGCCCGCCCCCGCGAGCGCGCCGCAAGCGCACATACACCAAACCACCCAGCGTCCCTTGTTCATGGCCCACCTCCGAAAGCCACCAAAGCAGCTTTCGGGCCACCCGACCGGATTCCGCAAGATGGTGTGATTCGGCCTCGATTTCGCTCGGTGCCTGCCCTATGCGCAGGCTTCTACGCGCGAAGCCCAGGATACACTGTGCCGATTCGGCCACACGGCCAGCAACGGAATTGCTGGAAGAGCCCCGCTTCGCGAAACGCCCAGGCGAGGCCCCTCCGCCCCGCGAGGCTCGCCTCCGAATACGCTGAGCGCCCCAAACGAGAAGAGCCCAGCGACCTGAGGTCGTTGGGCTCTCTGTGCAAATGATCTGTGGCGGGGTGGACGGGACTCGAACCCGCGGCCTCCGGCGTGACAGGCCGGCGTTATAACCAACT
>CAIUAC010000718.1 GCA_903896985.1 uncultured Sandaracinus sp. | reverse complement strand
GTCGTGCTGCACGGGCTCAGCCGCAACCTCGACGTCTACCTGTTCATGTCGCGCGGCGAGCCCGCGCGGGCCGACATCGACGAGCTGCTCGAGCGCTACAAGGCGGAGACGACGCACCTGACGATCCACAGCGTGGACCCCGAGACGCAGCGCACGGAGTTTCAGGTGCTCGCGCAGCGCTTCGGCGTCGGCGGCTTGCAGAACAGCGAGACGGGCGAGCTCTCGTCGGACGTCGACATCGTCGTCGCGGCGGGCCCGAAGCACTGGAAGATCACGCGGGAAGACCTGGTCGAGCTGGATCTGTCGGGGCTCGGCGAGGACGGCGACGCGTCCAACGTCGCGACGAAGGTCAAGAGCGAGCAGGCGCTGACGGGCGCGATCCTGCAGGTGACGTCGGGGCGCGACACGAAGGTCTGCGTCACGACGGGGCACGGCGAGTGGTCGACCGAGGGGCAGAGCGACCGCTCGCTCGGCTCCCTCGAGCACGAGCTGCAGCGGTCGAACATCGTGCTCGAGGCGTTCCCGACGCTCGGCGCGGCGACCATCCCGCGCACCTGCGACGCGGTCTTCGTCATCGGGCCGCAGACGGCGTTTCAGGAGGCAGAGGCGGGCGCGCTCGCGGCGTACGTGCGCGGCGGCGGCAACCTGCTGGTCACGCTCGATCCGCTCGTCGAGCGCGACGCGTTCCGCTCGACGGGGCTCGAGGCGATGCTCGGCGGCTTCGGCGTCGCGGTCGACGAGAACATCGTCATCGAGAAGGACCACAGCCTGCTCAACCCGGGCGGCGGCGACATCTTCTTCGTCACGACGTACGGCGAGCACGCGACGACGAGCGTGTTCAAGCGCCTGCGGCCGACGACGGCGCTCCGCCTCGCGCGCAGCATCAGGCCGGTCGACGCCGGCAGCCGCGCGGTGCCGCTGCTCGTGACGAGCGGCGAGGCGTACGGCGAGACGAGCATCGCGGAGCTGGGCGGCGAGGTCGAGCCCGCGAAGAACGGCCCGGATCGCGGCGGTCCGCTCTCGCTCGCGGTCGCGGTCGACACGCGCGCGCGGCACGCGGAGGCCGAAGGTGAGGCGCCGGCCGCGCCGCAGGAGACGCGCACGGGGGGCCGCCTCATCGTGGTCGGCACGAGCTCCTGGCTCGAGTCGGCGTTCCTCGACCGGCCCGAGGTCGCGAACTTCGATCTCTCGAGCGCGTGGACCGGCTGGCTCACGCGGCGCGAGGCGCTGATCGCCATCGCCCCGAAGAGCGTGCACGCCCGCGCCGTCGTCATGGCGGAGGGCGACCTCAGCTCGCTCGCGTTCCGCGTGCTCTTCTTGATGCCGATGGCGGTCCTGCTGCTCGGCATCGCCGTGTGGTGGACCCGCAGGCAGTAGCCGGAGGCCGCCCGTGGACGCCCTGCAAGTGTTCTTCAAGCGCTATCGGACCACGATCGTGCTCGGCTCGCTGTGCGCCGTGCTGTTCGGCTTCATCTGGCTCTACGAGCGGCAGACGCTGAGCACCACCGACGTCGCGGAGCGGCGCGGCAAGCTGCTCGAGCGCTTCGTGCGCGCGCGCTGCGAGAAGCTCGAGGTGCAGCGGCACGGCGTGACGCTGACCATCGTGCGGCAGCGCGCCGACGACGAGGAGGGCGAGCTAGGCGTCTGGAAGCTGACGACGCCCGTCACCGCCGAGGCCGACGACGAGGCGGTCAGCTCGCTGCTCGGCTCGCTCGAGTGGATGGACGACCGGCGGCAGTTCCGCGGGATCAGCGCGAGCGATCGGGCGCGCATGGGGCTCACGCACCCGCGGCTGCGCGCGTGGATCACCGTGGCGAACGAGCGCACGGAGGTCAGCTTCGGCGGCGAGGACGCGCGGAGCGAGGGCGTCTACGCGCAGCTCGCGGACGCGAGCGTCGCGTACGTCGTCGGCAAGGATGTGTTCGAGGCGCTCGATCACGACGCGTCGCACTTCCGCGACAAGGCGCTCTTTCGCGGCGGGACCTCGCCGCGCATCGCCGACCGGCTGACGGTGCGGGTCGGCGGCGGGCCCGTCGCGGGGGCGGGGGAGGTGCTGCTGACGCGGAGCGGCGCGCGCTGGTCGCTCGTCGCGCCGATCGTCGGCTTCGCGTCGCGCGACGGGGTCGATGCGGTGCTCTCTGCGGTGGACGGCGTGCGCGCAGAGCGCTTCGTCGAGGAGCGCGTGCGCGACCTGTCGCGCTACGGACTCGACGCGCCGGTGCTCGAGGTCGTCGCCGAGGCGCCGCCGCCCGTCTCGAGCGACGGCGGGCCGCGGCCGGGCTTTCGTCTGCGGATCGGGCGCGTCTGCGCGGGGCACTCGGACGAGGTCTACGCGCTCGCGGGGGACGTCGGGCCGGTGGTCTGCGTCACCGAGGCGTCGACGCAGGGGCTCGCGCGGAGCGCAGAAGACC
>CAIUAC010000717.1 GCA_903896985.1 uncultured Sandaracinus sp. | reverse complement strand
GCCGACGCGATGCGACCCAGGTCGACCCCAGGGCCCCGCGGCGCCTCCGCAGTCCCGGCGATGAAGCCGCGATTCAAGATGCGACGCCACTCCGACTCGAAGCCGAAAGCCTCGAAGCCGGGGGCCGCGCGGAGCGTCTCTCGCACGACGTAGTAGGGGCGCCAGTTGCGCTCGCCGGCGAGCTGCGCGAGCACCTCGAGGTCAGTGCGGCCGCCGAAGAGCGGGGCGATCAGCGGCTGCTGAATCGTGACGGTGCCGTCGAGCGCCCGGAGGTCGCCCCACGACTCGAGCTCGTGGGCGCGCGGAACGTGCCACTTCGTCGTGCGGCTCGTCTCGTCGTGGAAGGCCGAGTAGTGCACGGACGTCTCGACGGCCGCGAGCTTCGCGGCGAGGCCGAGGTCCGCCGGGGCGTCGAGCACCGGATTCCCACCGAGCACGAACACGGTCTTCGCGCCCGCGAGGCCCTCGGCGAAGGCGCGGATGCTGGCGAGTTGCGAGTCCTCGTTCGGGTCGGCGACCGTCGTGAACGAGATCGTCGTGCCGTGGTTCCCGAGGGCCGCGTTGAGCGCGTGCACGAGCGCGTGCACCTCGGCGGAGAGGCGGCTACCAGCGACGATGACGCTCTGGCCGCGTGCGCCTGCGAGCTCCTTGGCCACCGTCGACAGCCACTTGCCCGGGAGCCCCGCGACGCTCGCGCGCTGCACGGACGCGCCCACCGAACCGAGGTCCAGGCGGTGGGTCGTGGCGAGTTCCTTCGCGAGCGCTCGGACGTAGGCCTCAATCTTCGAGGGCGCGAGCGCGAGGCGATGGTCGGCGTTCGCGCCGGTCGTCGAGTGAGTCGACTCGACGACGTAGAGCCGGCTCATCGGGTCGCCCGGATGCGAGAGGCGACGACCATCTGCGAAGCGGCGCGACGACTGCACGGCGGCGGACTCCGTCTGCAGGAAGTCGGCGTCGAGCGAGAGGATGACCTTGGCGCCCTGGTAGTCGTGGTGCGCGACGAGGGGCTCACCGAAGGCGAGGCGCGCACCGTCCCGGGCGTTCGACTCGTTGACCGGCGTCCAGGTGTGGAACTTGGCGCGCGGGAACTTGGCGAGGACGCCCGCGCGGAGGCGCATGAACGACGGAGAGATCGTCGGCGTCGCGAGGATCCGCAGCCCTGCGCCTGCGTCGGCGGTGTGGGTCCGGACGATCTGGGCCATCAGCGCGTCGACGTCGGCGAACGACTTCGTCGCCTCGCCTTGCCGCGGACCGTTGGAGCGATCCGGGTCGTAGAGGTCGAGGACCAGCGCCTGCGCAAGCAGGTCGGTCGAGCCGAGGCTCGCCGGGTGCTCGGGGTTGCCCTCGATCTTCGTGGGTCGACCCTCGTAGGTCGTGACCAACAGGCCGAGCGCCTCACCGCGACGCTCGACGCTCGTCGCGTAGTGCATCGGTGAGCCGGGGTTGAGGTACTCCGGCGCCTTCGCGTAGGGGAGGATCTCCTCGACCGGGCGGCGCACGCAGCCCTCGAGACCGATCGCCGCCGCGGTCGCCGTCGCGATCGTCAGGAAGCCGCGGCGCGAGACGCTCGACGCGTCGTCGACATCGCCGACGCCCAGCGGGAACTCAGGCTTCGCCGACTCCGCGAAGACCTCGGGCGCGGCCTTTTCCTCGAGGCTCTTCCAGAACTTCTTCGCGCCGGCCGGAGCAGCCGCGAAGACGTATTTCTCTCGCTTGCTCATCGGTGACACCCCGAGCAGTTCTCTGGCGGATGGACGTTGGCAGCGAGGGCCTGCACGGCTTCAGGAGTGGCGGTCTGCACCCACGCCATGTTCGTGAGCTGATCGTGCGGGCGCAGAGACGGCCCCGGATTCCGGTGGCACTCGATGCACCAGCTCATGCTCATCGGCTGCGCGACGGAGACGACCTCCATCTGGTCGATGCGACCGTGGCAGGTGGAGCAGCCCACGCCACCGTTGAGGTGGACGGAGTGGTTGAAGTACGCGTGGTCAGGCAGCTTGTGGACGCGCACCCACTCGATCGGCTTGCCCGTCGCCCAGCTCTCGCGGACGAGGCGCAGGCGCGGGGACTGAGCCTTGATCATGGAGTGGCAGCCCATGCAGCTCTGCGTCGGCGGGATCAACGCTTCGCCCGAGCGCTCGACGTTCGCGTGGCAGTAGCGACAGTCCATGCCGAGCTGGCCCGCGTGCATGCGGTGGCTATATGGCAAGGGCTGCCGGGGCGTGTAGCCCACCTGCAGATTCGCTGGTGACAGGTAGTACCAGACGATGCCGGTCACCGCGCCGCCCGCCACGAAGGTGACGAGGGCCAGCACGACCGGCAGGATGTTGAGTGTCTTCGGGAAGATCTGCATGAGGCCTTCGCTCGCGTGAGTTCGGGAGCCAGACGGCTTGAGCCAGACTGAGAGCCTGCCGTGGGGAGGGCCACTCGGGCCTCCATGGCAGGCTCGACGGATTAGCCGCTCATTGGCGCGCCCTTATAGGGGACGTTCCGTAACGGCACAAGCCCTTAGCCTGGGATACGACTGCAGTTTTATTCGGAAGCAGCTTGAAGGAGCGCGCGGACTTCTTCGGCATGGGTCGGACAGTCCCGAGCCAAGATCGAAAGCGATACGGAGTGGTCGGGGTTTTCGCTGCGGGAGAGCACCGAGACGGGCGTGGTCGAGAGGCGCGGGCCCTCGGCGAGTGGGCTCGAGGGGGGCAGAGTCGCACGAATCGCGACCAGAAGGCCCGAGTGAATTTCAAAACGCGCTCGGCGCGGGGCCGGGGATGCGAACGACGGGCCGGCGGCGGGGTCGGGGAACCACTCGAGCGCGAGGTCCCCGTTGGACGGGGCGTCTGCGGCCGCGCGGAAGGTGCCCCGAACGGGCGGGGCGAGTTTGCGTCGCAGGTCGCTCGCGCTCTGCCCGAGGCGCGCCCCGTAGAAAGAAGGTGCGTCGTCTGCGCCGATCGAGAGCGTCGAGACGACGGCCCATGCCGTGGCTCCGAGGAGCCCGACGACGACCACGACCGAGACTACTGCCGCCCGCGAGACCGCCATTCCCACCGCTCTTGTCCGACGCAGGCGCGCGGGCGTCAAGCGGCGACTGCCTTCGGTGACGGCACAGTAGGACCTGGGCGCGACGCGGTGTACGCTCGGTGTGCTTGCGCACAACCCTGCCACCGCCACCGCCAGCACCCGCGCCGCACACGAGCTTTGGCCCGTATGTGCTCCTCGAACGTCTGGCCGTCGGCGGGATGGCGGAGGTCTTTCGCGCGGTGGAGGCGACCTCGAGCTGGTCGGGCACGCCACGCACGCTCGTCATCAAGCGGATGTTGCCCGCGCTGCTCGCCGACCCGGAGGCCCGGGCGATGTTTGCGGAGGAGCGGCGCATCGGCACGTTCCTTCGCCACGAGAACGTCGTCGCGCAGGTGGGTGGAGGCGAGGCGGAGGGGACCCCGTATCTCGCGCTCGAGCTCGTGCCGGGGATGGATCTCTGGAAGCTCACCCGCTGGCTGACGCGCGAAGGACGCGCGCTCGCGGTGCCGCTCGCGGTGTTCGTCACGAGCGAGGTGCTCGCGGGGCTCGCCGCCGTGCACAGCGCGCAAGATGAGCACGGAGTGCCGCTCGGGATCGTGCACCGCGACGTCAGCCCGTCGAACGTGCTGCTCTCGCTGCATGGCGACGTGAAGCTCGCGGATCTCGGCATCGCGTCGGTGCGCACGGCGACCGCACAGCCGGAGAGCCTCGGGACGCGCGGGGTCGCGTCGCGGGCGAAGGGCAAGCTCGGCTATCTCGCGCCCGAGCAGGTGCGAGGCGAGGCGATCGATCAGCGGGCGGACGTCTTCGGCGCGGCGGTGATCCTGGCCGAGCTGCTGCTCGGGAGGCCGCTGTTCTCTGGCGGCTCGGAGCTCGCTGTGCTGCTGGCGATCCGCGACGGCGATGTCCGAGCGTTTCGCGAGATCATCGGCAGCTTGCCCGAGGGGCTCGGCCCCGTCGTGCTAGCGGCGCTCGCGCGCGACCGTGAGCGGCGGATGCCGAGCGCCGCGGCGATGCGGCACGCGCTCGCCCGCTTTACGCCGGCCGACGCCTCCGTGATGCGCGCGGAGCTCGCAGAGTTGGT
>CAIUAC010000716.1 GCA_903896985.1 uncultured Sandaracinus sp. | reverse complement strand
TATTCGTTGCCGCCCCAGCAGCTGACGCTGCCATTGCGATGCCGCACGCACGCGTGATGCGGGCCCACCGATAGCTCGACCGCGTCGCGCACGCGCGGGATCACGCCAGCAGTCGAGCGCCGCTCGAGCCCGCGCACGGCGAGCTGCTGGTAGTCGTTGACGCCCCAGCACAGGACGCCGCCAGTCCCGAGCAGCGCGCAGGTCCACTCGTTCGCGGCGGCCACGTCGATCGCGCCGACGACGCCGGGCACCACGGCGGGCGCGCCTCGGTTCGCGGCGCTGCCGTCCCCGAGCTGCCCGTCATCGTCGCGTCCCCAACACCACACCCGACCGTCCGCCTGCGCCGTGCACACATGGAAGGTGCCGACCGCGATCGCGCGCGCAGCGTCGGGCAGACCGACCACCGGGGCGGCGGCTTCATGCGCGCCGTCGTCGTGCCCGCCCCGCCCGAGCTGCCCGTAGTCGTTCGCGCCCCAGCAGCGCACCTCGCCCCGCGCCGTGAGCCCGCAGCCGAAGGCGACGCCGTGCTGCACGTCGGTCGGGTCGCTCTGCGCGCGCGCCCCGCTGTTCGCTGACGCGACGGCGCCGAGGACGATGAGCGCAAGGGCGGCGCGGCCCACTCTGTGGCCATCCGAGCGGCTGATTCGTTCCTGTCCCATCGGCCGCCGACGCTATCGGACGGCGAGCTGAAACACAATTCCGGCGTTGGGCTCCGGGCGCGGCTCCCGGAAGTCCGAGCGGTTCGTCAGGCGTCCGGGCTCCTCGGCCGACTGATATCCAGGCTCCCCGCGGCGCGGGCGGCTATCAGGTCGAGCGAGACGGCAGTATCCCGAAGGTCTTGGAGATTCACGACAACACCGCTATCGAGTGTCTGCGCGCCCTCGACGCGGGGCGCGTTCGCCTCGCGAAGAGTGTGTGAGCGGCCCCCGTGCAGAGCGCGCCCGGGCTGAGCCGCAGCGCGCTGACGAGCGGAGTCGTGCGCCGGAGTACGGTGCGAAGCCGCGCGCGATGGTATCCTCCGGTCGATGCGAAGAATCTCCGCGACCGCAGTGTTCCTATTCGCGCTCTGGGCGAGCGCAGCGGCCGCCCAATCTCGGCGCCATCGGCCTCCGCCCGCGCCGCCGCCGCCGAGCGCCGAAGAGGCGAACCAGGCCGCGAACGACGCCGCGGCGCGCAGCCGCTTCGAAGCGGGCTTCACGTTCTACGAGGCGGGGCGCTTCGAGGAGGCGCTGCCCGAGTTTCAAGCCGCTTGGCAGCTCTCGCAGCGCCCGGCGATGCTGATCAACATCGCGAACGCCGCCGAGCGCTCCCTGCAGTTCTCGGTCGCGATCGACGCGCTCCGCCTCTACCTCGAGCGCGCCCCCGACTCCCCCGATCGAGACGCCACCGAGCGCCGCATCGCGCGCGACGAGAGCACGGTCGCGCGCGCCGCGGCCGCGGCCCAGCCGACCCCCGCGCCCCCGACCGCCCCTGTCGTGCTCCCCGCAGCAGCGTCCTCCGAGGGCGCCCCGGTCGGCGCGATCATCACGCTCTCCGCGGGCGGCGCGCTCGCGATTGGCGCGGTGATCACTGGCCTCCTCGCGCACGGGACCTATGGAGATCTGCAGACCGCGTGTGTCGAGGGAGGGTGTCCGCCCGACCGCGCCAGTGACCTCTCGACGGGCAAGACGCTCGCGCTCGTCTCGACGATCTTGACTGGCGCGGCCATCGTCGCGGGCGGAGTGGGCTTGTTGATGCTGTTCCTGAGTGGGAGTGACGACGAAGCTCCAGAGACGCGCGCGCGACTCGAGCTCGCGCCTGGCCCTGCGCTCGTCGGCGCCACTGCGCGGGTGAGGTTCTGATGCGCCGCTCGACCTTCGTGCTCTCGCTGCTCGTCGTGCTGGGCGCGAGCGGCTGCTCGTTCATCGACGACTTCGGCCCGTTCTACATCGTCGACGCCAGCGTGGACGCGGGCGTGGCGGGCGACCTCGGCGTCGACGGGGGCGGTCCCGACCTCGGCCCCCTGGGCACCGTGCAGAGCCTCGCGGCCGGCAACGAGCACGCGTGTGCATTGTATTCCACTGGGCGACTCCGCTGCTGGGGCGCCAACGAAGCCGGGCAGCTCGGCAACGGCGCGCCTGTCAGCGTCGCCGACCCCGGCACGCCGGAGGCGACTCCGCAGGACGTCCTCGGGCTCCCCGGTCCGGTGTCGAGCGTCGCCGCCGGCTACGCGCACACCTGCGCGGTCGTCCGGGATGGCGGCGTCAATGCCCTGTATTGTTGGGGCAGCAACTACGACCAGCAGCTCGGCATCCCGTCGCTCGAGGGGGGCACCTCCACGCCACAGCGCGTGTCCGGCCTGTGGGAACCCAAGCAGGTCGCCTGCGGCAACGACTTCACGTGCGTCTTGACGACCACAGGGCGGGTGTTCTGCGCGGGGCAGAACGCCTCCGCTCAACTCGGTATCTCCGACGGGACCACCTTAGAGTCTGCCGAGTTCGTCCCCACGACAGCGCTCCTCGAGGCGTACGCGCCCACAGCCATCGTCGCGAGCGCTCGGAACGCGTGCATCCTGACGGCCGGAAACGCGCGCTGCTGGGGGAACAACGAGTCGGAGCAATTGACCCTCGCCTTGAGCGCAGGTGAGGCTATCCCGTACGCGACTGATGTCGGCGCCGCCGTCGCCCTGGGCATCGGCTCGTACCATATGTGTGCCATCGACGGAGCCGACAGCATCCAGTGCTGGGGATATGGCGATTTCGGACAGCTTGGAAACAACACGGTCGCGTTGGTCGGCCCGCGCGCAGATATCACGATGCCGCTGGAGGAGGGCGGCACCGCCCCGCAGCGCGCCACCGCGCTCGCGGTCAGCGACACCTATGCGTGTGGGATCTTCGCGAGCGCGAGCGCGGCGGGAGCCGTCTACTGTTGGGGCGGAAACCAAGCTGGCGAGATCGGTGTCCCGCTCTCCGTGACCGAGGCGGCGCTCGTGCCGATTCGGGTCGCGGCCCTCGCTTCGGTGACGCAGCTCGCGGCCGGCACCGACTACGCCTGCGCCCTGAGCACCGATCACAAGGTCTTCTGCTGGGGCTCGAACTACTATCGGCAGCTAGGCCCCGACGGGCCCGGGGAGGGCTCCGCGACTCCGGTGCAGGTCAGCGGGCTGGATTGACTGATGGGCGTGGAGGCGATGAGCGGCGCTCGTCGCTCATCGGCCCGCGCGCGTCGCCGCGGAATGGCGCCAGGGAACCGCGGGCCCGACGGCGGGGCGACCACTTCTAGCGTGCGGGGCGGCTCGCCATTTCGTCAGGGACTCCGCGTCGAGGCGGTTCTTCCAGCTCCTCCCGGAAAGCCGCTGGAGACCACCTCGACCGTTTCTTTGGTGTTCCGGAGCCCGCTCACGTAGCGTGCTCTCCTTCACGGAGCGGGGTGCCATCAAGCGCGTCGGGTGGCGCGAGCAGAGGGTCGTGCGTCCCGCGCGCCCGTCGGCCTCCGCGTCGACGGCGCCCCGTCCATCCTCGACTACCCCTCCATTGAGGCCCAGCACCATGTCCTTCTCTTCGAAGCTCCTCCTCAGCGCGCTCTCCCTCTCGTGTCTCGTCGCCGGCTGCGGCGCCGATCCCGTGCCCGCGAGCGTCTGCGCGCCGGGCGTGTCGGTGGCGTGCGTCGGCGCCGGCGCGTGCGCTGGCGGGCAAGTGTGCAACGCCACGGGCAGCGGCTATGGCGTCTGCGATTGCGGTCTACCCGGCGATGCCGGGCCAGCCGACGCTGGCCCCGCGGATATGTCGCTCGACGGCGCGGTGGACGACCTGGGCGCGCCGGACGCGGGACCGGCCGCGTGTCTGGCGAGTCCAGATTATGGCGTCGTGACTCTGGTGAATCCTCAGGCCGACACGACTGCGGGCGGAGACAGGATCCGCTTCTTCGCCGACCTCAGCGGGGCCGCGGCGCCTGACCAGGTCTACCTGACGCTCTATCCGGGCTTTGGGGTCTTCGCGACGCACGCCATCGTCCCCGGCGTCTATTCGATCGCGGGCGATGACCTGAACGTAGCGACCTGCGGTCTCTGCCTCTCGCTCCAGATCGCCCCGGGTGACACAGGCCCCTACATCGCGACCGGGGGGACCGTGACGATCACCTCGGTGACTCCCAACCTCGCCGGTACGGTGTCGGACGTGACGTTCCAGCACGTCGACGTCGACCCCGACACGTTCGTCTCGACGCCGGCTCCGGACGCCTGTGTCTCGGCGCTCGCGGCGATGTCGTTCGACTCTGTCGTCACCGTCTTGCCCTGACCCAAGCGCGCGCTCGCAACACAGGCGCCTCCGCAGGCGCTCGGCTCGGGTAGGATGCGCGCCATGCTACCGACCGGCCTCTATCCGCGCGAGGGCGTACGCCCGACGACGAGCTTGGCCGAACAGACCGTGTATCGCGCGCTCCAGAAGGCGCTGCCCGAGGGTTGGACGGCGTGGCACTCGCTGCGCGTGCGCCTGAACCGCGGGCCCGAGGGGGAGGGCGACTTCGTCCTGGCGATCCCTGATCGGGGCGTGCTCGTGCTCGAGGTCAAGGGCGGGCAGATCGAGGTGATCGACGGGCAGTGGCTGCAGAACGGGCATCGGATGGCCCGGTCGCCGCGCGAGCAGTCGCATGAGTTCACGAAGAAGCTCGTCTCGCTGCTCGAGGCTCGCTACGCGGGGGCGATCCCGTGGTTCGTGGCCGCGACGGTGTTCCCCGACACGGCGTTCGACGCGGGCCCGACGAACGGCGATGTCGCGGGCGCGGTGCTCGGCGAGCAGGACCTCGCCTACCTGCGCGACGCGCTGCTCGCGCTCGTGGACCGGCTGCTCAGGCCGGGCGGTGCGCCGCGCGACCTCGGCTGGATCAGCGCGCTGCACGCGATGTGGGGAGAGAACTGGCGGCCGCGGATGTCGCTCGGCGGGCGCGCGCGGCAGCGCGAGAAGGAGCTTCACTCCCTCGACCGCGGGCAGCTCGACCTGCTCGACTGCATCGTCGACAACGAGCGGATGCTCGTCCGGGGCGGCGCGGGTACGGGCAAGACGTACGTCGCGACGCAGGTCTATCGCCGGTGGAGGGACGCTGGGCGCGCCCCGCTCTTTCTCTGCTGGACGCGCGCGCTCGCGCTCGAGCTTTGCGCGTCGGGAGTGCCGGACGCGTGGACCGTGCGGGAGCTCGCGGGCGATCTGCTCGTGCGCGCGGGCGTCGACGTGCAGGACGGCGCGCCCGTCGCCGAGTGGACCTCGAAGACGTGGGACACGATCACGACGCTCGCGCTCGAGCTGCTGGATCTCGAGTCCGCGCCGAAGTGCGCGATCGTGATCGACGAGGCGCAGGACTTCGCGCCGGCGGACTGGAGGTTCGTCGAGGCGCTCTCGGGCGGAGACCCGCTCTGGGCGTTTGGGGATCCGGGACAGAACTTCTGGCACGAGGAGCGGACGCTCCCGCAGGAGCTGTTCGGCGCGACGTTCCTGCTCCCGAAGCGCTATCGCTGCCCGGAGCCGCTCGCCGATTTTGCGGACCTCTACAGCCGCGAGGCGCGCGCACGCGCGAGCGAGCCGGCACCGTTCGACGAGCTGCGCGTCGTGCTCGTGGACGAGCCGAGCGACCTCGAGGGCGCGATCGAGGCGGAGCTTCGGCGGCTCCTCGTCGGAGAGGTCGCGCCGGGCGACATCGCCGTGCTCTCGCTCGCGGGGCAGTCGAAGACGCGCCTCTGTCGCGGCGAGCGCGTCGGCGCCTACGAGGTGGTGCGCGCCGACGACGACCGCGCTCAAGAGCTGACCGTCGCCGAGACGTTCCTGCGCTTCAAGGGGCTCGAGCGGCCGTGGGTGATCGTCACCGAGCTAGGGCTCGGGCCGACCAAGTACGATGTTCGAATGCACGTCGCGCTGACGCGAGCGACGGTCGGCTGTGTCGTCGTCGCGACGCGCGCGGAGGTCGCCGCCGACCCGCGGCTCGCGGCCGCTGTGCCGCTGAGCTGAGCTGAGCTGAGCTGAGCTGAGACGGAACACGCGCTCACGCGCGGCCGAGTCGCGCGTGCGACTGTGCAGGTGAGCAGTGGTTTCCCCTTGAAAAAATAAGTGTTCGCGCGCGCATTCCGCCGTGCATTGCGGTCAGTCGTCGGCGCGTCTCCGCGTCTCTGTTCATATGTCGCTGCTCGATGCCGAGGTTGTCCCCGAGATTGAAGGACTCGGGATCAGTGACCGGCGCGCGTGGTTTGCGGTGCGGTTGCGGCCCCAGGTCGCTGCGAGTGAAGTGGGAGTGCGCCTCGTGCTCACGCTCGATCGCTCGTCGTCGATGGCGGGCCACGAATTCACGCAGGCGCGCGCCGCGGCGAGAGTGTTGGTGCACCTGCTCAGCGCGGAGGACGAGCTCGCGCTCGTCGTCTTCGATGAGCAGGTGCACGTTGCTCTCACGCCGCGCGCGATGGACGAGGCGGGCAAGGCGGCGGCGACCGCCGTGCTCGCGGGGCTGACGACCGGGCGCGGCACGGCGCTCTTCGACGCGGCGAAGGTGAGCCTCGCGCTCGCGGGCGAGCTGCGGCACGGCCACGTGATCCTCATCACCGACGGCTTCCCGTTCAGCGGGATTACAGACCTCGGTCAGCTCCTCGAGATGACGCGCACGACGGCGGGCGCCGCGACGCTGACGACGATCGGAGTCGGCAGCGACCTCGACGGCGCGCTGCTCTGCTCGATGGCGGGAGTCGCGGGCGGGCGCTTCTTGCACCTCGAGGAACACGGCGACTTCGTCATGACGCTCGGCGGCGAGCTCGCGACGGTGCAGGACGCGGTGACGGGCAAGCTCGAGTGCGAGGTCCGCAGCGCGCAAGGGTTTTCGATCGCGACGATGCCGCACTACGCGCCGAGTCGCGCGGGCGAGAGTGGGAGTCTGCGCAATGCCATGCTCGCGCCAGTGGTGGAGTCCGTCGAGGTCGTCGTGCCCTTTGAGCTCGAGTGGGACTCGGCGCTCGGCCCGGGTGAGCATCGAGCGGCGCTCGTCACGGTGAACGTCGGCGCGCCGGGCGCCGCGGCGACGCAGGTGCTCGAGCTTCCGGTGCGCGTCGTCGTCGGTCGCGCGCGGGGCGCGATGAACGGCACGGTGACCCGCGCGGTCTGCGAGATCATGGCGGGCAGGGCGCTCCATCAGGCGGCGCTCGGCGAAGATCAGCCGCTGATGTGCGTGCGGCTGCTCGCAGACGCGGCGGGCTGGGTTCGCGGGCGGGCGAGCGCCGCGGGGCTCGATCTCCGGGGCGACCTCGCGCCGACGCTGCGCCTGCTCGACGCGACGCAGGGCTTGTTTCAGGCGGGGCGGGCGGATGCGCCGCTGCTCCACGCGTGCGCCGAGGGCGTCGCCAAGCGCTACGACGCGTCGATCGGCTCGAAGGTCAGCCTGATGGAGGACCTGCGCACCGACGGGCAGCGCAAAGGCTCGCTCATGGCGTCGCGCGTGGACTCAGACCCCGGGCGCCGCCGCGAGTAGCCTTCAGCCGCGTGCGCAGCCGCGAGTAGCCTTCAGGCGCGAGCCCGCGCGTGTCTTCAGTCCGGGACGCAGACGCTGCGGGTCGTGCCGGGCGCGCTCGCGCGGGCGCGGCGCTCGCAGCTGAAGCCCGCCGCGCACTCAGCGCCGTTCGACGCCGGATCGCACTGCCGACGGCAGCGACCGCCGCCCGAGTCAGCCGCGCAGAAGGTCGTCGGCGAGCCAGGCTCGTCGTCGCAGAAGCTCGTGCAAGGCATCGAGCAGACGCCCTCGCTGTCGCAGGTCGCGCCGGCGAGGCAGTCGTCGTTGCGGAGGCAGCGATCGCCGACCCAGCCGGGCGAGCCGGGCGCGCAGACCAACGCGTGCACGCTCGGGCTGCCGAAGCGCGTGCGGTCGACCTCGACGAAGTGATCGTAGGGGCGGCACTCGCGGTTGATCGCCTCGGCGCGCGGCACGCAGATGCCCGTGCCAGGAGCGCTCGTGTCCTCGGCGCAGAACGTCGTCGGCGCGCCGACGCGGTCGGGGCAGCGCGAGGTGCAGGCCTTCGTGCAGAAGCTGCGGCCGCCCCAGGCGTTCGCGTGGCAGACGCCGCCGTCGAAGCTGCAGTCGCTGTTGGTCGTGCACTCGGAGCCGATCCAGCGCTCGGCGAGGTCGACGCGCACGCCGCTCGACGCGCGCTCGGGCTCGCGCTGCACGTGCACGGGGAGCTTCGCGGCGCGGCGAGTGCGGGCGTAGAGCTCGAGCAGATCGGCGGCCGCCATGCGGATGCAGCCGTGCGAGACGAAGCCGCGGCGGAGGGTGCCGCCGTTCGCCGCACGGTAGTTGTCGATGGGGCCGTGGATCCCGTAGTTGCCCGACCAGCTGAGGAAGGGCAGCCCGGCGAAGACGGGGAGCTGCTGGCCGGTCGCGGGGTCCTTCCACCAGATCTTGCAGGGCTGCGTGGAGGCCGGCGTCACCTCGAAGTCGTGCTTGCCGGTGCGGAGCGGCGCGTACGAGAGCGAGCTCCCGAAGGTCGGGGACGCGGCGTCTTGGTCGATGGCGCCGGGGCCGATCGGGAACACGCGGTCGTAGGTGCCGGCGGCGTCCCAGAGGTGCAGCGTGAGGCCGTCGAGGGAGACGACGACCTTCGGGCTGATCAGCGCGGGCAGGCTCGGCACCTCTTTGCAGGTGGTCGCCGCGCCCCAGCTTCCGTCGGCCTTGCCCTCCTCGTCGACGACCTCACCGAGCGCGAGGTCTTCGCCCGCGACCGCGTCCTCGACCGGGGCGTCCTCGTAGCCGCCGACCGCGCAGCCGGTGAGCGCGAGCGCGAGGCCGAGGAGGGTGACTACCGCGCGCGCCGTCGGAGCGTTGCAGAGGGTCGGGGAGGTCATGCGGGGGACTTGTGCAACAGGCGGACCAGGCCGCGTAGGCCAGCAATTGAAGGGATTTCCTGGGTCGCTGGGTGGCTCCTCGAGGAGCCATCGGTGGCGGGCGCTGCCAGTCGCCGGGGGGAAGGCGCGCCCACGCTACACTCGCCCCGCTCGGGCCACGCTCCAGCCGCAAAGGACCGCGATGGCGCACGACCGACTCGACCTCTTCGCCGCGCTGACGCGCGCGCAGCGCAGCCTGATTCCCGCGCTCGACGTCGTCGAAGGGCGCGTCGGCGGGGACGCGCCGCCCGCCTGGTGCGAGGCGCGCGGCTGGTCGGAGTATCTGCTCGCGCTCGACGACGCGGCGCTCGTGCACGCCGAGGCGAACGGATTGGCGAGCCTGCTCGACTCTGCGCGTGACGCGCCCGCGAGCCTGGTCGAGCTCGTCGCGGCGGCGCGCGC
>CAIUAC010000715.1 GCA_903896985.1 uncultured Sandaracinus sp. | reverse complement strand
CTGCTCGGCGGGCGACTTGTCCTTCGTCGGATAATTGAGCGTCATCTCCGCGATCGCGGGCACGCCGACGCTCGCCGCGGCCTTCACGATGCGTGCGCGCGCGCCCTGAATCAGCGGGTGCTCGGTGCGGTACGGCTCGCCGACCATGCCGAGCGAGCTCCAGTAGTCGTAGGCGCCGAACACGAGCCCGACGAGGCGCCGGCTCGCCTGCGCGATCTCGAAGGCGTGCTCCTCCGCGGCGGCGCTCTCGATCAACAGCTCCACCTTGAGCTGACCGTGCGGCAGGCCGTGCTGCTGCTCGAGCGCGGTCAGCGTCTCGTCGAGCGAGCGCACCTCGTCGGCGGACTCGACCTTCGGATAGACGAGCCCATCGATGCGCGCCCCGCACGCGCCGACGATGAACTGCACGTCCTCGTGCCCGGGATCGAGCTCGAGCCCGCGCGGGCGGAAGAAGCGCAGCCGCGCGCCCCAGTCGAGCTCTCGATAGGCGCGCACGATGTTCGCGCGACCTTGCGCGAGCAGCGCCTCGTTGCCGCGCGGGATGGAGTCCTCGAGGTCCAGCATCACGAGGTTCGCGGCGCTCCGCGTGCACGCGCCCTCGACGTACTTCCACACGGTCGCCGGCGTCGTCAGGTGCGCCATCTGCAGGAGAAAGCGCGACGGCAGGTCGATCACGCGCGCGCGCTCGCGGCGCAGGAGGGCTTCGTTGCGCTCGAGCGCGGCTTCCGTGACGGTGCGGTCGAGCGTCATGGCCGGATTCTTAGCATTGCCGGCGCAGCCGCTGCTTCGTGAACGTGGGTAACCGCGCTAAGGTCGCCCGGAGAAGCGCGCGAATGGACGGTGGCTACAACCTTCAGATGGGGCAGCGGCTGCGGGAGCTGCGCCTCGAGCGCGGGCTTCCGCAGGGCGAGGTCGCGCGGCGCCTATCGGTCTCGCCCGCGTACCTCTCGCTGCTCGAGAAGGGCAAGCGCGCCGTGCAGTTGCCGCTGCTCTTTCGAGCGCTCGAGCTCTACGGCGTCGCGCTCGCGCCGTTCATGGCGGGGCTCGGCGAGCCGCCCGCCGACGAGGGGCTGGTCAAGCTGCTCGACGAGCCGCTGCTGCGCCCGCTCAACCTCACGGAGGAAGATCTGCAGGTGCTCGGTCGAGAGCCGAAGCTCGCGACGACGCTCACCGCGCTCTTCAACCTGTACAAGAACACGCGCTCGCAGCTCGAGCATTTGCTGCACGCGGTCGCGCGCGGCGGCGCGGAGGGCTCGGACGAGGCGTCGGACGGCGGGCTGCGCTTCGACTACTCGCCGTTCGACGAGCTGAGCGACTTCCTCGAGCAGCACGGCAATTGGTTCAAGGCGCTCGAGGCGCGCGCGGAGGAGCTGCGCCGCGACGCGAACCTCGGGCTGCGCCTCGGCAGCCGGGAGCTCCTCGCGCTGCTGCGCGGACGGTTCGGCGTCGAGGTGCGCTTCGTGCCGCCGAGCGAAGACTCGACCGTCGTGCGCCGCTGGGACCCCGCCGCGGGCACGCTGACGCTCTCGACGGCGCTCTTCGAGCAGCGGCTCACGTTTCAGCTCGCGGTGACCATCGCCCTGCGGCTCTTCGACGAGGAGCGCCTGCACGAGCGCATCTTCGCGGAGACGGGCGCGGCGGAGAGGAGCGCGGACACGCGCACGCTGCTCAAGGTGCATCTCGCGAACTACTTCGCCGGCGCGCTGCTCTTGCCGTACGACGAGTTCTTCGGTGAGGTCACGCGCACGCGCTACGACGTGGAGCTGCTGACGAGCCTCTTCGACTCTTCGTACGAGACGGTCGCACACCGCATCTGCAACTTGAGCGATCCCAAGAAGCGCGGTGTCCCGTTTCACTTCTCGCGCGTCGACGCGGCGGGGAATATCTCGAAGCGATATTCGCAGACGGGGATTCGCTTCCCAACGGGGACGGGCGCGTGCCCGAAGTGGGCGACGAACATCTCGTTCCTCACGCCGAGCGCGCTCGCGCGGCAATACAGCGTGTTTCCCGACGGCGCGACGTACTTCTGCTTCGCGAAGGTGCTCGCGAGTCCGGACCAAGGCTCGCTCGCGCGCGGCACGGTGTATTCGATCGGACTAGGCACCTACGCGGACAACGCCAAATACCTCGTCTATGCGGACGAGATGCCCTTTGCCGATCCGCGGAAGATGGCAGTCCCGGTCGGGACGACGTGCCGATTCTGCTCGCGCGCGGACTGCAATCAGCGCGCGGCGCCGAGCTACAAATACGCCTTTCGAGTCGACGAATACACCAAGAAGGACAACTTCTTCTCGCCGCTCGTCTCGAGCGATGAGGTCGGTGTGCGCGTCCCTGCGAGCACTCCGGACGAGACTGAGGAGCCATGAAGAGAGCAGCGCGAGCGTGGGTGATCGCCGGCGTCGTCGGTTTGGTGCTCGCCGCGGGGCTCGCGTGGCGCTTCGCCGCGGAGGAGGCCCCCGGTGGGCACGCGGTGAGCGCGCACGGCGCGGACGCGCGCGATGGAGGCGGGGCCGAGGGCACCGGGGATCCGCCGCCGCCGCAGTCCGAGGTGCACGTGCTCGACCCGCTCGTGCGGCCGATTCCGACGGCGGTGCCGGGCGCGGTGACGGTGGAGCCGGGCACTGGGCCCGACGAGGGCAAGACCATCGTCCGCTGGGAATTGCCGTTCTCGCAGGGGGTGTGGTCGCTGCGCTTCGTGCTCGGCTCGCCGGACGTGGAGCTGCGCTTTCTCGATCTCTCGCGGGCCGTGTCGGAGGACTGTCACGCGCTCGCGGCGGTCACGGAGCGCGGACCTGCGCCGTTCCCGGCCGCGACCTTCGACGCGGCGACGCGTACGGCGACGCTCGCCGATATGCCGCTCGAGGTCGTCGAAGCGCTGACTCGCGCGCGCGAGCTGACGCTCGTGGCGTGCGATGCGCGCTTCACGCTCGACGACACGCAGCAGCGAACGCTGATCGACTTCTACGTTCAGGCGGCGGGCGCGATCCTCGATGCGGTCAGCGCCGACGCCGGCGCGCCGTCGGCCGACGAGCGCCCCGAGACGCCCTGAGGCGATGGCTGGCTCTCTGATTCGTCTGCCGAGCGGGCTGCGCGTGCGCGTGCGGCGTGCGGGCAAGGGAGCCCCGCGCACGGACGACGTCGTCGAGGGGACGCGGCTCTTCGTGGGGAGGACGCTCGGCGCGCTGCTCGAGGGGGCGCTCGTCGTCGAGCGCGCGGAGGGCAAGGAGCGCGGCGCGCTCACGAAGGACGAGGTGCTCGCGCTCGATCTGCGGGACTTTCACGCGCTCCGGGACGTCTGCGAGCGGCTCGGCGTCGTCGCTCCCGAGGAGACGGACGCGGGGGAGTGTCGCAACTGCGACGCGCCCATCGTCGTCGAGGCGCGCGGCGCGGCGCTCGACGATCTCGAGGAGCGCTACGAGGGCGAGCCGTCTGCGCGGGAGGAGCGCGTCGCTTGGGGCGGCGCGGGGCGTGCGCGCAAGAGCGCGCGCGGAGGGCGTGGCAGCGCGCGCGGCCTCCGGTTTCGTACGCCGACGGTGGAGCAGGCGAGGCCGCTCTGGGCGGCGCTCGCCAAGGACGGGCCTCTGCACCTGACTCCCGCCCTCGTGCGCGCGCTCGGCGTGCGCTCGCTCAGCGGCGAGACGCGCGCTTCGGCGCTCGCGGAGGCGCTCGCCCGCGCCCCGGATCGCGCCTGGGCCGCGGTCGAGCGGGGGTTTCTCGCGGTCGCGTATGCGGAGCGGGCGTTTCATCCGCTCACCTGCGCGGAGTGCGGCGCGCTGCACGAGGTCGACGCGCCGCTCGCGCGGGAGTTCGCGGTGGAGCGCGAGGGCGAGCGCGCGCGCCACGCCCCTGGCGAAGACGCCGAGGCGGGCTTCCCCGACGCGGAGGCGTTCGAGCGCTTGGTCGCGCGCGACGGCGCGGAGGTCTATGCGGCGCTCGAGGTGCGCAACATCGCCCTGCGCGTCGAAGACGGCGTGCCCGAGATCGACAGCGCTGGCGAGCCGCTGCTCGGCAGCTACGAGCCGCGCGAAGACCTCGACGCGGGCGGGAATGCGCGCACCGAATTCCTGATCACGCTCTATTTTCGGTCCTTCCAGAAGATGCACGAAGAGGACGGGCCTTACGATCTCGAGGCGGAGGTGCGCGACACGATCGAGCACGAGATCGAGCATCACCTCTATTACCTCGCGGGCGACGACCCGATGGACGCGAGCGAGCGCGCGGAGGCGCGCAAAGACCTCGAGGGCGTGTACGGGCGCAGGACGCTGGAGCGACGCGAGCGTCGGGAGGTGCTCGCGGAGCTCGGCCGCGGGCTGCGCTTCGTCGTGCCGCTGCTCGTCGTCGTCGCCGCGCTGCTGCTCTTGCTCGACTGGCTCGGCTATCTCGCGTGAAGTACCCTCGCGCGCCCCGGGAGACAGCGATGACGACGACCCTGACGAGCAAGCAAAAGCAGTATCTCAAGGGGCTCGCGCACCCGCTTTCGCCTCTCGTGCAGGTCGGCAAGGAGGGCATCACGGACGCGCTCTCCGAGGCCCTCGATGAAGCCCTGGCGTTTCACGAGCTGG
>CAIUAC010000714.1 GCA_903896985.1 uncultured Sandaracinus sp. | reverse complement strand
CTCGTGGCCGGACCTCGGGTGGTGCGTCGAGTCCGTGCTCGGCGACGCGCTGCCGTCGCTCTCTCCACGCGCGGACGACGTGGGCTGCATCGCAGCCGCACACGGCGACTGTGACGCGATCCGCGCCTGCATTGGCTGGAGCGCGGTCCCAGCCGGGGGCGCGTGCAGTGGACGCTGCGACGGGGAGACTCTGGTGGTGTGTCTCGGCGGCGACGAGAATCGGATCGACTGCCCACACACCGCACCTGGCAACACGTGCGTCACCTATCCTCCAGCGCCCGGCGACACCCGCGCTCCCGCTCATGCCTGCACGAGTCCCGAGTGTCCGGCGTACGGAGGCTCGTCGTGCTTTGGCGACGATGTCGCGAGCTGCGGGATCGAGTCGTACCGTACTCTCGAACTCTGTCCGGAAGGGACGGGGTGCGCGCTCTATCCAGACCCCTCGGGCACCGTGAGCTACTACGGCTGTGTGGGCCTCGGGGCGACCTGCACCGAGGCGCGCTGCGATGGGACGGTCTCCCGCCCGTGCGTCCAGGGTCGCGAGGCCCTTCCATTCGATTGCGCCGAGCGCGGGCTCGCGTGCGTGCGTGGCTTCTGCGACTTCTACGATCCTTCGGTGCTCTGCCACGGAGGCTCGACGGAGCACACCTGTGAGGGGGATGTGCTCGTGTATTGCAACTCGGGCCGGACGACGCGGGTCGACTGCCGGTCCCTCGGCTTCGCGTCATGCGAGCCTGTCTTCTCGTCGAGCTTCCGCACGGCGAGCTGCGCGCCCGCCGGTGGTCGCAGGACCCGCCCGCCGGGTCCTTGAGCGTTGGCCGTCTGCGCGAACGCTTCGCGGCGCGCATGACCGTCGATGCCCGCGGCGAGGCGATCGTCGCCGTCGCGGCACCGAGGTGATCCTACGGCGCCGTCCAGGTGCCGAGCACGGCGGGCGCCGCCGGCATGCCGAGCCGCTCGGCGTTGGGTGTCGAGAGCAGCTCGACCGAGGTGATCGCGCCGTCGGAGGCCGGCAGGTTGATGGCCGAGGTGTTCCCGGAGGTGCCGACGCGGCGGTGGGTGTGCTCGCTCCCGTGGCGGCCGCGCGTCTTGCTGGGCGAGGTGCGTCCGGCGCGTGAAGATCAGTGGAGAGTGGGGATTCCCGCTTCGCCGAAGACCGTCCAAAGACTCGCCTCGACGCCAAGATGGTGCTGCGGGGCGCCGTCACGTAGGGTTCAGCGATGCATGGAGCGGGGACGAATCACCGATCGGCTGTCCTACGCGCCTGCTCGCTGCTCATGGTGGCCCTGGTGGGCTGTCGCAGCGGGCAGGACGCGGCGGCTGTGCGCCCTCCTTCTGCCGTGCTCCCGCCGACTCCGACGAGCGCTCCGACGAAGCGAGTCGTGGCGCCCGTCAGCGTGGCAGCGCCAGCACCCGCAGCGGCGCTCGATGCGGGGGATGAGGTGGCCGTCGCGGGGTCCGATGGTGGCGCCGAGGCGGGGGATGACGCTCCCGTCGCACGGCTCGACGGTGGCGCCGATGCGACCGTGGCGACGGCGCAGGTCTCGGTCGGCGACGCTCCGCCGCTCGCGCATTGCCTCTGGTACGCCGACTCGTCGCCGCCCGCGTTGGAGGGCCCAGGGAGCATGGTCGAGCTCGATGAGCGCATCACCGCGGCGCTGCACCGCGAGGCGCTCGTGGTCGGTCGGGTGCGGCTCGCCGCGCGCGGCTGCCCGGTCGTGTCTGCGGGCGTCGCGGTCGTGCGCAACGCGGCTGATCCGGTGGACGACGAGGACTCCCCCCTCGTGCCGCTCACGATCACCGGGGACGACCCGGACCGAGCGCCCGTCGTCGGCGCGCGCGGCGATGAGCGCCGCGACGGACCTTGGCCGGGCTCGACGGAGAAGAACGCGAACTGCAACCCGACCGCCGCACCCGAGCTCTACTTGTTCCGCGCGGTGCACGGCGCGGACGGCACAGTGGCCGCGCTCGCGCTCGCGCATCTCTCGGGGGACGCGTGCGGCGTCTATGGGCATGACCTGCAGTTCGGCGACCTCGACGGCGACGGCACGACGGAGCTTCGCGTCGAGTCGCTGACGGGCAGCGAGGAGGAGAATGAGGGCGACTCTCGCAAGCAACTGCTGTGGCTCTTCGACTTGGCGACGCTGCGCCCAGAGCTCGCCCTGAACGTGGGGCGTCACTACGCGTACGGTGCCGCTCCCGGCCTGACGGAGTCGACCACGGGGAGCATCTCGCTCCGCGACCTCGACGGCGACGGCGACCGCGACGTCATCTTCCGCCACTTCACCGAGGCGGTGGATGAGCTGAACGGCCACGGGACGACTCGGGAGTGGACGACGGAGGTCCACGCCTACGACCCGGCGACGGACACCTACGTTCGCGCGCAGGCGCTCGACGCGCGCGTCACGCAGCGCCGCTGACGATGTCAGGCGAGCGACGAGGCGCGGCTCGCTGGGCGCGGAGGTCGTACCGAACAAACCGGCTGAGCCGCCCGCGCAGCTCCCGCTGTTCGGCGAGGCGGACGAGCCGACGACATCTGCGAAGGGTGCGGCGAAGAAGACGGCTGAGCCATCGCGGCATTTATGGTCATGGTTGCTGCAACGGGTGTTCGCCGTAGACGTCTTGAAGTGCGAGAGGTGCGGCGGTCGTTTGCGGCTTGTAGAGATCGCGAAGAAGCCCAACGACATCAGCCGCGTGCTCGGCGACGTCGGCGACGCGAGAGCGCCGCCGAGAGCGCCGCCTCGCGCCGAGCGGCTCGTGCATGGGCAGCTGCGGCTCGCGTTCGGGT
>CAIUAC010000713.1 GCA_903896985.1 uncultured Sandaracinus sp. | reverse complement strand
TTGCTCGGCGTCGGGCCGCGCTTGCTCGGCTGCGCGAGGATCACTCGATAGCCATCGACGACGATCTCGCCGGAGGTGTCCGTCGCGCCCTGATGGGCGCCGGTGCCTGCGCCCGGGCGCACGCCGTGGGCGTCTTCCTTGGGACCGCAGCCGACGCCAGCGAGCGCGAGCGGCGCGGCGACCGCGAGCGAGACGACACACGCGGCGAGCACGCGCGTGGCGCGCACGGCGACGAGCGCGGGGCTATTCATGGCGGCCTCCCCCACGCGGCTCGGCGCCCTGCGGGATGCCGACGAAGCGGACGTGCACGCCCGGGCCAATGCCGTACTGCCGCGCCGTACCTGCGTTCAGCTCGAGCACGTACTGCGAGTCGCCCTCGACCTCGCGGGCGTCGTCGGTCCGTGGCTCCGCGTTCTCGACGACGCCGAGCACGCGCATCTCCGTGGTGATGAACACCATGTCGAGCGGCAGGTAGGTGTTGTGCATCCAGAACGACATGTGTTCGGGCGCCTCGAACAGGAAGATCATCCCGGCGTCGGCGTTCATCTGGTTGCGGAACATCAGCCCGCGCTGCCGTGTCTCGTCGTTGTTGGCGACCTCGACCTGAAAGGTCACCGGGTCCCGCCCGGGCACTTCGAGCACGACCTGCCCGTGCGGCATGGCGGCAGGCGCCTCGTGCGCCGAGGGCTCCGACGCGGGCTCAGCGGCAGGCACGGAGCGTCCGCTTCCGGAACAGCCGGCACCGGGCCAAGCCGCGAACGCGGCGGCCACTACGAAAAGAAAGGTCACGGGGCGCATGGGGTCTCGCACAGGGTTGGACGGGCGGACTACCACAACCCCCAGGCCTGCTCAAACCTTCCATCGCTTGAGAAAACCGCCGAGCAACGCCAGGACGGCCTTGAGCTTCGGGCCGAGCCCCGCGCCGCGCGTGCGGAGGACCGTCAGCGAGCGCGCGACGACGGCGAGCGCGGGGGTGTACGGATGCCACCACAGCTCGCGCTTGGCGCGGGACGCGTCCACGAGGATGGTGCGAGGGCGCGAGAGCAGATCGAGCGCGTGCGCGCTGTTCGTGACGCCGTAGCCGCTCTCGCCGACGCCGCTCCACGGCAGCGACGGGACGGCGCCGGTGAACGAGTGGTTGTTGACCATCGTGACGCCGGTGCGCAGGCGCCGCGCGACGCGCTCACCGCGCTCGAGGTCGTGCGTCCACACGCTGCCCGTCAGCCCGAAGCGCGAGGCGTTCGCGGCCTCGATGGCGGCCTCTTCGCTGTCGACGCGCACGAGCGGCAGCACCGGACCGAACGTCTCGTCGACGAGCACGGCTGCGTCGAGCGGGACGTCGACGAGCACGGTCGGCGGATACCAGAGCCCCGGGCGGTCTGCGCGCGCACCGCCGACGAGCGCGCGCGCGCCCGCGGCGACGGCCTCATCGACGTGCCGCGCGACGAGCGCGAGCTGCGCGGGCGTCGTCATCGGGCCGACGTCGCGCCCGAGCACGAGCGCCTTCGTCAGCGCGACGACGCGCTCCTCGAGCTTGCCCGCGATGCCGGGCGTCACGTACACGCGCTCGATGGCTGCGCAGTTCTGCCCGGCGTTCGCGAACGCGCCCCACACGATGCCGTTCGCCGTGCGCTCGAGGTCCGCGTCGTCGAGCACGATCGCCGCGTCCTTGCCGCCGAGCTCCAGCGACACCGGCACGAACACGTCCGCCGCGGCGTGCGCGACCTTGCGCCCCGTCGCGACCGAGCCAGTGAAGACGACCGCGTCGACGCCCGCCGCGATCAACCCCGCGCCGACGTCGCCGCCTCCCTGCGCGAGCACGACGAGGTCCTCGCCGAAGACCTCGCGCGCCGCCGCGGCGATCACCTCTGCGCAGCGCGGCGCGTACTCGCTCGGCTTCATCACGACGCCGTCGCCCGCGAGCAGCGCGGGGAAGATGGTGCGGAGCGGGATCGCCACCGGGAAGTTCCACGGCGTGATCAGCGCGACGACGCCGCGAGGCGCGCGCTCGATCGTCGCGCGCTTGCCCGGATACGACATCGGGTCGAGCTCCGGCTCCTCGTTCGCGAGCAGCGCGGGCCCGTCCTCGCACCAGAACGCCGCGAGGTCCGCCGTCGGCAGCACCTCGACGAGCCGCGCCTCTTGCTCGAGCTTGCCGCACTCCTCCATGAGCACGCGCACCGTCTCTTCGCCGCGCCGAAGGAGCGCGTCCGCGAAGCGACGCAGCAACGTCGCGCGATCCTCGACCGAGCGTGCGCCGTGCCGCTCCTGCGCCACGCGACAGCGCGCGACCAGCGCGGGCAACGTCGAGACGTCCGTCACCGCGACGGGGCGCAGCGCGGTCCCATCAGCTGGGCTCGCGCCGCGAAGCTCGCCGTCGACGATCAGCGGCGCGTCCTCGGCGGGACGCGAAGGCTCAGCG
>CAIUAC010000712.1 GCA_903896985.1 uncultured Sandaracinus sp. | reverse complement strand
GCTGCGCGGCGCCGACGAGCGCGAGCACGCCATCGACGACCGAGGTGCTCACGGCGCCGCCCGGCACGTCGTAGACGGTGAGCGCGCCCGAGGACGACACGGAGCCCGTCGCGCGGGCAAGCTGCTCGAGATCCGCGCGCGCGGGCGTGAAGAAGAAGATCGGCACCGCGGCGCCGACGAGCTTGACCGCGCCGCCGGTGAGCGCCGCGACGGTCGTCGGCCAGTCGACCGCGGCGACGCCGCTGTAGGCGTTCGCGGGGTCCGAGTCGTTGTGCGCGTGCGCGTCGGTGACGACGACGATGATCGGGTAGCTGTCGCGCCGAAAGCACGCGCCGCCGAAGCCCGCGCCCGTCGCGCAGACGCCGCTCGCCGCGCCGTAGAGCCCCTCGAGCATCGCCTCGGGCTCGTCGTTGCCGCCGCCCGCGACGAGCGTGCCGAGCGCCGTCTGCACCGCGGGGACGCTCGCGGTCATCGTCTGGCGCGTGACGTACGAGAAGTCGCCGGGGCTGCCGTAGGGGTCGACGGGGAAGTCGCGATAATCGCCGACGCCCATCACGACGTCCGCGATCGCCGCCGAGAGCGCGGGCACGATCACGGTCGAGAGCGAGGTGCGCACGTTGCCGATGGCGAGCCCCATCGAGCCGGTGGTGTCGACGAGGAAGAAGACATCGCCCTTGCCGAGGCGCGCGGTGAACTCGAGCTCGCGCACCTGCGCGGGGTCCTCGTAGGGGAGCACGACGTAGAAATCGGTGGGCGGGATGAAGCTCGCCGCGCTCGTCGGGTCGGTGCCCGCGAGGACCTCGACGCCGTCGGAGAAGCCGTCGCCGTCGGTGTCGGCGTTGTTCGGATCGGTGCCGTGGGCTGCCTCGGCGGCGTCGGGAATGCCGTCGTTGTCGGCGTCCCCCGGGCGCGGAGGGCCGAAGTCCGGCGGAGGGCCGAAGTCTGGCGCGGGCCCGAAGTCGAGGGGCGTCGTGCCGCCGTCCACGTCGGGCGTGCCCAGGTCGGTGCGTCCGCGTCGCGGCGTCGTGCCCGTTCCTTCCGAGCAAGCGCAGAGCGCGACGGCGCCCGGCAACACGACGCAGAGCGCGAACGACAGCGAGAGCGAAGCGCGCGAAGACGACATGGCCGCGAGCATATCCCTACTGCCCTTCCGAACGAAGATGCGCTACGAGGCTGTTCCTATGGGCGCCCAATGGAAGCAAAAGGGTCGGTCGGAAGCGTCAGCGGCGAAGGGCAAGCTCTTCACCAAGCTGGCGAAGGAGATCATGGTCGCGGCGCGAGGCGGCCCTGACCCTGCGTCCAATCCGCGCCTGCGCATGGCCGTCGAGGCCGCGAAGAAGAGCTCGATGACGCGCGACACGCTCGAGCGCGCGATCAAGAAGGGCGCGGGCTTGCTCGACGAGACCGTGCAGTACGAGACGATCACCTACGAGGGCTATGCGCCGTATCAGGTGCCCGTCATCGTCGAGTGCCTCACCGACAACAAGAACCGCACCGCGCCGAACATGCGCCTGCTGTTCCGCAAGGGTCAGCTCGGCTCGAGCGGCTCTGTGTCCTGGGACTTCGCGCGGCTCGGCGCGATCGAGGCGACTCCGCCCGGTCCCGGCGTCGACGCGGAGGAGGCCGCGATCGAGGCGGGTGCGCAGGATCTCGAGGCCGGCGACGACGGTCAGACGCGCTTCTTCACGGAGCCGAGCGACGTCGACACGGTGAACAAGGCGCTCACCGCGCGGAAGTGGACGGTCACCTCCGCCGCGCTGATCTGGCGCGCGAAGAACCCCGTGAAGCTCGACGATCCGGCACAGCGCGCGGAGGTCGAGGCGTTCCTCGGCGCGGTCGACGACGACGACGACGTGCAGACGATGTTCGTCGGCCTCGCCGACTGAGGCGCGGCGCGCGCGGTCGCTCCTGCCGAAATTTGCGCTTCGGCGGCCCCTCCCTCTGTGGTAGACCGGGGCCGCGTCTGAATCGCCATTCAGGAGACGACCGATGGATATGTC
>CAIUAC010000711.1 GCA_903896985.1 uncultured Sandaracinus sp. | reverse complement strand
GCGACACCGCGCTCGAGCTGCTCGACGCGCTCGGTGCCGTGGAAGTGGCCTGAGGCGCGCAGGGCGCGACGGCTGGCCTCACGCTCGCCGCACGGGCTGCGCTAGCTACCCTCTCCCGCGGCCGCCGCGGGACAGGGTGTTGCCGTCGAGCGTGCGCAGCGTGGGACAGGGTGTTGCCGTCGAGCGCGCGCAGCTCACTTGGGCAGCTCGCCGATCGCCGTGAGGACCCGAGTGGGGTTGACGTCCAGCTTCCCGTCCTAGAGCCCCGGCACACCCTCGTAGAGTTCGTCGAGCGACACCTCGAGGTCGAGGAGGCGGAGGGTGCCCGCCGAGCGCTCCGAGAGCGTCCATGTGCCGTCGGCGTTGCGGGTTTGCAGCTCCACTAGGCGACGGCGCGAGTCCACGAGGAGGATGGTGTCGACGCTCGCGCGGTGTCGATAGTGCGCGACCTTGGCGCCACGGTCGTATTCCTCCGTCGACTCACTGAGGACCTCGACGAGCATGCGCGGGTTGAGGAGCGTCTCGGGATGGGTCGGGGCGAACTCAGCGGCGCCACAGACCACGGTGAGATCGGGGTAGCCGTAGAGGCCGGCCTCATCGAGGCGTACGCGGAGGTCCGAGACGTGGACGCGACACGGTCCGCCCCGCAGTCGGGTCCGAGCGCGACGGTGAGGTTCGCCTGGATGAGGCTGTGCGCCTCCGTGACGCCGGCCATCGCCAGCACCTCACCGTTCACGAGCTCGTGCTTGCCCTCGTGGGCTAGCTCGTAAGCGAGGTACTCAGGCTCGCTCATGCGCGCGACGGTGACTGGGCGGCCCATCCGGCAGCGTCGCATGGGAGGCTCGCGCCGGCTACCGTCCGGCGGGCTCGCGCGTCGGGGGACCTCGCCTGCGCGTGTACGCGGTTCATGCCATCATGCGGTCATGCGACCAGCGATCAAGCGGGTGGGGCAGAGCGGTCAGGTCAGCCTCGGGCGTGAGCTCGCGGGCAAGCTGCTGCGGCTCGAGCGGCTCGAGGGTGGGCGCTTGCTCCTGACGCCGGTCGTCGACATACCGGAGAGCCAAGTCTGGACGCTCAGCGAGCCGGACAAGTCGCGCATCGAGCGAGGGCTCGCGTGGGCAGCGGAGAACCCCGCCGAGGAGACCGACCTGAGCTCGCTCGTCGCCAAGGCGAAGCGGCGCGGCAAGCGCTGAGGTCTGGGTGGTCAAGAAGCCGCCGGCGCGGGTTCGCTTGGACCTGAGCTCACCAGAGTTCCTCGAGGTGTTCCTGCGCCTCGAGGGCGCGGACCTCGCCCAGGTCGCAGGCAGCCTCGACCAGCTTCGCAAGCTCGACTGGTCGAACGTGTACGCCTCCAAGGGGCTTCACTGGGAGGCCATCGAGCACTTGAAGGCCCCCGACGGCAAGAGCTCCGTTTACAGCGTGCGCCTCGGCCAGAAGATTCGCGCGCTCGCCTTCCGCGACGGCGACTTCATGCGCTTCGTCTCGCTCCATCCCGACCACGACTCGGCTTACCGCTAGCCGAGCGCACGTCGCTGCCCGAACGCTCAACCGCTCCCGTCGAATCGACTTGATGGCTCGGTGAGCGCTCAACCGCTGCCCCGCGAATCAACTCGATTGCCCAGGTAGCCCTTAGCCGTTCCCGCCGAATCAACTCGATGGCTCGGTGGGCGCGCCGCCGCCGCCCTGCGAATCAACTCGATGTCTCGGCCAGCGCTCGACCGCTGCCGCACGAGTCAACTCGATGGCGCGGTTAGCGCACAACCGTTCGCCACGAATCAAGTCGACTGCTTCGCAAGCGCTCGACCGTTGGCCCGCGCATCCACTCGATGGCTCGGTGAGCGCTCAGCCGTTCTCGGCGCAGCGACTCGATGGCCCCGCGAGCGCTCGGCCGTTCCCGCCGCATCGACTCGATGGGCTGACGAGCGCCCGAGCTTTCGGCGCCGCTCGGCGGCTCGAGATCGAAATGCCGGGGGTGCGTTTTTTCTGCGCAACCGCCGGCGGGAGGTGCCGAGAAGAGGCGCAACAACGTTCTCTCTGGAGGTTTCCCATGTCCAATGATCCCTATCGCAAGTCCTATGAACTCATCGAAGCCGAGGTCCTCGCCGTGCCGGAGTCGGCGCTCTTGCGCCTCAACGTCGACGCGGCGTCTGCCGTGCTCACGGTCGTCGGCGCGCTGCCGAGCCTGCTGACGCTGCGCCCGGCGTTCGAGCGCGAGCTGCCGAGGTTCCCCCTCGACAAGCTCGACAAGCTCGAGGCGTACGCCAAGGGCCTCGGCTACGCGCACGCGCTCTACCTCACGGCCAACGGACCGAGCCGCACCGTGACGGAGCTCGCCGCCCGCGCCGAGCAGGTCTGCGCGCAGCTCGACGAGGCGGCCCGCGCGCTCGCCGGGCGCAGCCTGCTCGACCCGGC
>CAIUAC010000710.1 GCA_903896985.1 uncultured Sandaracinus sp. | reverse complement strand
GGCGAACGAGCTCAACAGCCTGAGCGTGGGCGCGTGCGGCTCGGCGACGACGCTCGACTACCTCGAGACGCGCGACGGACTCGACGACGGCGTCGAGTTCTTCGGCGGCGCGGCGAACCTCAAGCACGCGCTGATCGTCAACACGGGCGATGACTCGTTCGACTACGACCTCGGCTACACGGGCAAGGTGCAGTTCTTCCTCGCCGAGCAGCGCGGCGCGGCGGGCGAGGACCGCGGCATCGAGGGCGACAACAACGGCGACGCGATGGACGCTACGCCGCGCTCAGCGCCGGAGTTCTGGAACACGACCTTCATCGGCGTCGGGCACGCGGCGGGCACCGGACAGAACGCCGCGCTCCTGCGCGAGGGCACGGCTGCGCGAATCCACAACAGCATCTTCATGGAGTACCCGGCGAACGGGATTCGGATTCAGCACGCGCCGACGGACGCGCAGGTCGTAGCCGGCGCGCTCAACGTGCAGAACTCGATCCTGTTCAACCTCGGTGCGACGGCGGACGTCACCTTCGTGTGTGACGCGACCTCGACCGCCTGCACCTCGCTGCTCGCGGAGACCAGCAACCGCACCGTCGACCCGGGCGTCGCCGCGGGCAACTGGCAGCCCGCGGCAGGCGCGGCCGCTGCGACCGGCGGAGACGCGCCGCCGTCGGGTGGCTTCTTCGACGCCTCGGCCACCTACGTGGGCGCCGTGGCCCCGACGGGCACTCCCTGGTACGCCGGCTGGCGCACCGCCGACTGAGCGGCTTCTGAGGGCGTAGGCGCCCAGCCGTGACGACCGATCGAGGGAGCCGCCCGTCAGGGTGGGCTCCCTCGAGCCGTTCTGGGGGGCCGCGAGGCGCCCGCGCGAGTCGGGCTAGTGCGCCGCCGCGCTCTTCGTCGCCGGCCGCGCGTTCCACAGGCGCATCGCGAGCGCGAAGCCGATGACGGCGACGGGCAGCATCGCCCACGGCCACGCGGTCCACTTCGTCGGATCCTCCGCGCCGTGCCCCTTCTCGGGGAGCAGGCTGCCGAGCAGGTACGCCTGGGTGGCGACGCCGAGGTAGACGAAGCCGTCGATGATGCCGACGGCCAGCCCGGCGTTCTTGCGGCCGCCAAAGTCCATGCTCGCGGTGCCGCTCAGCATCCCGTGCACGCCGATGATCGCCAGCATCATCACCGCGACGACCCAGCCGAGGGCTGGCGACAAGAGCACGAGCGCGACGCCCACGCTCGCCGCGATGCACACGCCGTAGAGGATCGCGGCGACCGGCCCGCGTCGTGAGCTGAACAGCCGATCGGAGATGACGCCGGCGAGGACGCCGCCGAGGATGCCGGCGACGCACTGCGTGAGGCCCCAGTGCTTCGGGACGAACTGCGTCTCGATGGCGCCCGTCGCCTGCGCGAAGATGAAGTACCAGTCCATCAGCGCCGCGCGGAGGTAGCCGCTGCAGAACTCGACGAGCGCGATCGACAGGATGATCGGGTTCGTCAGCATCTTCTTCGCGACCGCGAGGACGCCGAGCGCCGGACCGTCGTCTGCGCTCGAGGCGTCGGCGACGTCGAAGTCCTTGTGACCTGCCTGCCCCGGCGTGTCGCGCACGACGAGGTAGTCGATGACGAAGAAGATCAGCAGGACCGACGCGGGGAGGAAGAACGCGAACGCGGGCGGGAAGCTCGCGAGCACCAGGCGGGTCGGGTCGAAGGCGAGGTAGAGGCCGAGCGAGATCAGGATGCCGAAGATGCCGCCGAAGGCGCCGCGCTCGCGGAGGTGGAACCAGCTCGCGTTGACCTTGACGATCGACACGGCGCCGAAGCTCTGGAAGTACATGTTCACGGCGTAGAGCACCGTGAACGGGACGCGCAGGTTCGCGAACGCGCCCGAGAGGAGCGTCAGGCCCATCGCGACGTTCGCCACGACGACGCCAGCCGCGCCGATCAGCATCGTGCGACGGCCGCCGAGCTTGTCCGCGAGGGGGCCGTTCAAGAGGAACGAGCACCCGTAGACGAGGGCGCCGACGGACTTGATCGTGCCGAAGTCCTTCTTCGACATGAGATCGAGGTGGTCGAGCGCGCCCTGCGCCGCGGTCAGGTTGTAGCGCCCCATGTAGAGGAACGCGTAGGTCAGCCCTAGCGGGAACCAGTTGTAGAAGCGGCGGCGGAGGAACTCGGGCGAGTGCCCCACCTCGACGCGCGGGAGCCTGGAGTAGACGAAGGCGACCGCGACGAGCAGCCCGACGATCGAGAGCGCTTCTTCAGCGAGCGGGGGAAGGTTCATGCGCGCGCGGAGAGTGCCATGCTGTACGCTCGGCTGTCACTGGACGGTGTGTGAAACCTGGGGGGATGCCTCAGGCTTCGCCCAAGGTTCAGGGATCCCCTTCAGGCCGGGAGGGCGCGACCGATAGGTGTCTCGTTCCGAACCAACGTCGGCGTCGGAGTGAAAGACTTTCTGGAGCGCCGCCGGGGCTTCGGTGGCTGCGTGCGCGAATCGTGAAAGAAAGCGGGATGCGATGACGGAACTTCCAAGTCCAGAGGCCCTCGCGAAGCTGGTCTCAGGCGTGACGAACACCATGTTCGGCATGTCCTTCAGCTTGTCAGAGCCGCTCAAGGACGCCCCCTGGACGAATTCGCCCGCCTGGCATACCGCCGTGCTGCCGATCGGCGGGCCGCGTCCTCTGACCATCGCGGTGTCCTCGGATCACGCGGGGGCGCAGGCGCTCTCCTGCGCGATGTTCTCGATCCCCCTCGAGGAGCTCGAGGACTCGATGATCGATGACTCGCTGAGCGAGCTGGCCAACATCGTCGCCGGCCAGGTCAAGGCGATGATGGGTGTCAACCACGCGCTCGGCTTGCCGCGCATGCTGGCGGCCAGCGGCGCTCAGGTCGGCCACGACGGCTGGCGGAGCGCGACGATGCGAAGTGGCAGCGCCGAGGTCCATTTCTGGGTCGCTGTCGGCGAGTGAAGGAGGAAAGGAGCCAACCATGCCGCGAGTACTGACAGTCGATGACAGCAAGGCGCTGCGCGGGATCGTGCGCAAGCAGCTTGCACCGCTCAACCTCGAGCTCGATGAGGCCGAGCACGGTGAGGAGGGCCTCGCGAAGCTCCGCGAAGGTGCCTACGACCTCATCCTGCTCGATGTGACGATGCCGGTGATGGACGGGCCGACGATGCTCCGCCGGATGCGCGAGGGCGGCAACCGCACGCCGGTGATCATGCTGACGGCCGAGTCCGGCTCGGCGGTGATCGGCGAGGCGATGAAGCTCGGCTTGCAGGACTACATGCTCAAGCCGATGAAGCCGGAAGAGCTTCGGGCGAAGGTCTGCAAGGTCCTGAAGATCGACCCGCCCGCGGTGGTGACCGTGGCGGCGGACAACGCCGACGACCGCCTCAACGTGCTCTGCATCGACGACATGGAGAACGTGTCGGCGAAGCTGAAGTCGCTCGTCCCAGAGGCGGACGTCCACCTCGACTGGTGCATGACCGCCCAGCAGGCGATCGACCTCTGTCGCAAGAAGAAGTACCACGCGATCCTCGTGGACAACACGCTCCCGGACACCGAGCCGGGGGTGGTCGTGCGCCAGCTGAAGGTGCTCCAGGACACCGCGCACTTCGCGCTGATCGCGCTCAAGACGGATACCGTCGGCCAAGAGGCCGCGCGGGCGGGCTGCGCCAGCTATCTCGCCAAGCCGTTCAAGGCGGAGGGCGTCGCCGAGTTGCTCGAGAAGATCGGCAAGAAGGTCTCGCTCGTCAAGGTCGACGGGGACCTGCTGACGCTCGCGCCGTGCCTCGCCGAGTCCGGGCTGGACCGTTACTTCATGCGCATTCGCGCTGCGGTGAAGGAAGCGCTCAGCACCGCCGCGCAGGGCTGCTACGACGCCGTCTACGTCGACGTCAACGCGCTGCCGAGCGACGCCGACCGCGCCGTCCGCCTGATCGTGGAGCTTCGCAAGAACGCTGGCGAGCTCGGCATGGAGACGCGCCTGATCGGCTCGGCCAACATGCACAAGCTGATGATGGGCTTCACCGACACCGCCGACGTGCGCTTCTTCCAGTCGCTCGGTGAGGCGCGGGCGGCGTAGAGCCCCTCATGGAGATCGAGGATTTCAAGGCGAAGCTCCAGCAGATCGTGCTCGCGCGCATCGAGGGCGACCGGCTGGGGCTGCCGGCGATGCCCTCGATCTCAGCGCGGGCGATCGAGCTGACGCGCATGCCGGACGTGCGCATCGGGGACATCGTCGCGCTCGTCGAGCGGGACCCGGTGACGACGGCGAGCGTGCTCAAGGTCGCCAACAGCGCAGCCCTCGGCTCGCGCTTTCAGGCGACGGGCATGCTCCAAGCCGTCAGCCGGATCGGGCTGGAGAAGCTGCGCACCATCCTGATGCAGGTGTCGGTGCGGCAGATCTTCCAGTCCCGCGACCGACGCATCAGTGATGCGTTTCGCGGGCTGTGGCGGCACTCGGTGGCCGTGGCGCTGCTCGCGCGCGACCTCTCGCTCGCGCTCGGCGAGGTCGACCCGGAGGCGGCCTATCAGGTCGGGCTCCTCCACGACGTCGGCAAGCCGGTCGTCGCGATCATGCTGCTGGAGGCCGAGAAGACCATCGCGAGCAAGACCAAGCTCGAGTGGATGACCGCCGATCAGTGGATGGTGATCGTGCAGGAGCTGCACCGGCCGGTCGGGCGCGCGCTGGTCCGCAAGTGGACGCTCCCCGAAGAGGTGCTCGACGCCATCGATCGCTGCGACGACTACGACTCGGCGAATCGCGTCAGCGTGGGCAACGTGGCGCGCTTCGCGAACGCCGTCTGCAAGCAGCGCGGGCTCTACACGGGGCAGTTCGACTCGGGTGCCGTCGACGTGCTCGTCATGATCGGGCGGTCGCTGCTCGGGATCGACGACGACCTCATCGAGAAGATCGTGCGCGACCTCGACGAGCGCGCGAATGAGCTCGCGAGCTGAGCGCGAGCCGTGGTCAGGCGGGAGCGCTTGAACGCGTCGGCCGTTGCGGATACGACTCGTCGGTGATGCGCTCAAGAGCCAGGGTGGTGTCGGGTGTAGCGGCCGTTTGCGCCGTCGGAGCGCTCGCGCTGATGTCCGCGTGCGGGCAGTCTCAGCGGGAGGTCCGTGAGTGGCGCGCGGAGGACCATGTCCTGCCCGGCGAAGGAGCTGCGCCTGGGCCAGCCGCGCCGGAGGACGACGCCCCCGCGGAGCCGAGTCCGACGTCCGCAGCGCCCGCGCAGCCGAGCGCAGCGCCCGCGCAGCCGAGCGCAGCGGCCGCGCCGGGAGCGCAGCCGAGCGCAGCGCCCGCGCCTTCGCCCTGAGATCGCCACAGTTTCTCCGCTC
>CAIUAC010000709.1 GCA_903896985.1 uncultured Sandaracinus sp. | reverse complement strand
TGCGTCTACGCGCATATCTTGAGTGACGGAAAGGACTTTCACGACTGCGGGCGCCCTTGCGAGTCCCACGAGCTCGCCTTGCGCGATCACCGCGGCCTGGCCCATCCGGTCATCGTCGATGTCGGCTGCCGCAACACGGTGTTCAACGCGCGCGCGCAGAGCGCTGCGTCCCTCGTACCGAAGCTGCTGCTCCGCGGAGTGCGGCGCTTCCGCGTCGAGCTCGTGCGCGAGACCGAAGCAGAGACCCGCGTCGTGCTCGCCGCCTACGCAGAGCTGCTCGCGGGGCGAATCAGCGCGCGGGAAGCGATCCGCCGCGTCGGCACGCACGAGCAGTTCGGCGTCACGGCTGGCACGATGCGCGTGCAAGGCTGAGCGCGGGCGACAGCCTGGGGCCGCCGACCGCCGAGCCCCTCGACCTCGGAAGGGCCGCCTCAGCTCGCGTTGCGGCTCGCCGCAGACGCCTGGAGCGCGCGCGCGAGCGTGACGAACGCGTACGCGACGAGAGCGAGCGTGACCACCTGAGCGAGCAAGTCCGCGCAGCTCAGCGCGACGCCGAACGGGCGCGGATCGCCGCCTGCTTGGCGCATCGCCATCGCGCTCGCCCGGGAGCAGCAGGTCATCAGGAGCTGCAGGCCAGCGGCGGCCGAGAGCAGGTACGCCCCCGTCGCGCTCGCGCGCCGCACGAGCACGAGCGCCGCCACGACGGCGCCCAACATCGCCAAGATCTTCATGACGAAGACCAGCCAGGCCACGATGCTCATCGGCTCAAACACGCGCGCCTCCTTCGACTGCGGCGGCCGCGAGGGCGCGCGCGAGCATGATGGCGGCGCCGACGACCGCCCCCCAGAACACGACGACCTCGAGGAGCGCCCCGAGCTGAAAGACCGGCGACAGCGTGTGCATGATGTCCCAGTTGCCGGAGCGACGAAGCCCCTCGCCGCCGAACTCGACACAGCACGTCGTCAGCATCCGAAAGGCGGCGCCGCCGGCGAGCACGAACCCCGCCCCCGCGTTCGCCTTGCGGACGTAGAGCAGCCCGAGAAGAAGCAGCCCGAGCATCAGCAGCGTGGTGAAGCACGTGCCGGCGAGGTCGATGTAATCGCTTGGCATCGCGCGTTCGTAGCGCGGAAGGCTCGAGTCGCACAAGAGCGTTGCGGTCCGCAAAACAGCTGCGGCGGCCAAGCGGTCGGCGGGCGAGACAGGATCCGCGACAGCGAGGGCGGAGGTGTGCCATGCTGGTGAAAACGAGCGATGGCGAGCCCCTCAGCGCGGTCCAGAAGCGGAGCAGTCGGCGTAGGCGTGCTCGTCGCACGTCTCGTCGACGAAGAGATCGGTGCGCTCGCGTCGCCGTCGATGCGGCGCGTGATCTTGGCGTCTGCGCTGACGCACGGCGGACACGACGCGATGCCGCTCGACCCCGACGTGCTCGCCGTCTTCGTGCGGACCGCGCTGCTCGAGGCGATGGAGATCTCGCTCGGTCGAGCCGCCGCGAACGAGGTCTGCGACCGCCTCTGCGCGCTGCTGCCTGAGCCGCCGCCGCTCTGCGGCGAGAGCGCGGAGCTGCTCGACGACGACGACGACGTCAGCGAGATCATCCCGCGGGACACGCTCCGGATCGCGGCGAACACCGACGCCATCTGGATCGTCGCGGTGGACCTCGGGCGCGCCAAGACGCTCGCGCACGAGCTCGGCGAGCTCGGCATGACGGCGCGGATCTCGCCGTCAGTCCCGCACCTCGAAGGCAGCCGCTCGGCCTTGATCCTCGACCTCCGCTCCGTGCCGGAGGCGACCTCGGAGGCGTGGCTGCTGCGCGCGGTCGAGTGCGACGCCGTCGTCATCGCCTGGGGCGCAGCGAGCGAGAGCGACGCGGCGAACATCTACGCGTGCGAGGGCATCCTCGGTGAGCGCGAGGTCGCCGTGTACTGCGCGTCCCTGCTCGTGTAGCCCGCCGCGCGGGGGAAGCTGCCCGCGAGAATCTGAGTCGCGTCCGCCGAGCTCCGCACGTACGCTCGGCGTCCGATGAGCGACCCCATCTACGATCGACCTGGGCTCTACGACGTGGCCTTCGGCTTCCGCGACGTGAACAGCGAGCGCGACGCCCTGCTCGAATGGGCCGACGCGCGCCGAGGCACGTCCGCGCCCGGCCGGCTGCTCGAGCTCGCCGCAGGCCCCGCCGATCACGCGCTCGCGTTCGCCGAGCTCGGGTGGCATGCGGAGGCGCTCGATCTCGCGCCGGCGATGGTCGAGCACGCGCGCGCGCACGCCGCGCGGCGCCGCCTCCCGCTGACGCTGCACACCGGCGACATGACCGCGTTCGCGCTCGGCGACACCTACGACCTCGTGCTCTTGATGCTGACGAGCGCGTCCCATCTGTACACGCTCGACGCGATGATCGCGCACCTGCGCTGCGTCGCCGCGCACCTGGCCCCTCGCGGGACCTACGTGATGGAGATGACGCACCCGCGCGATTTCCTCGGACGCGGTCCGCGCCCGACCGGCGTCTCAGCGCCGTGGCGCGAGGAGCGCGCCGGGCTCGTCGTCGAGACGACCTGGGGGCACGCGGACGACCCGTACGATCCCATCGCGCAGGTCTTCGAGGCGCACATCGAGCTTCGAGTGTCGAGCGAGCACGGCACCGAGACGGTGCGGGACGTCGTCCGGATGCGCGACTGGACGGCGACGGAGATGGAGGCTGCCGTACGCCTCGCCGGTGGGCTGCGCGTCGCGGCGCGGCGCGGCGACTTCGCGGCGAAGGTGCCGCTCGACGGCAGCGAGGCGAGCTGGCGGATGCTCCTCGAGATCGAGCGTATTTGAGTCGGCCGCGACCGAACAGGGAAACGCCGCATTGAATCGGCGCGCGGAAGTGGCACACACACCGGCGCGTTCCGCAGCCGCGGGGCGCGCAGCCGGGCCTCGCGCCTGGGGACGGAGGCACAGTGGCTGCGGTCGGCACAGGTAGCAAGACGGGCATCGGCAAGGCGGGCATCGGCACCAACGTCGGCAACGACATCGAGTCGATCTGCGGCAAGTGCGGCGACGTGTGGCACGTCGTGGTCGCCAAGGAAGGCGAGCGCATCGTCAAGGTGCAGTGCAAGCAGTGCAGCGCGGTCCATCGCCATCGCCCCCCGGTGAAGGCTGCCGCTGTGAAGGCGCCCCGCGTCCCGGGCGAGAAGGCGGCGCGCACCCCAGCCGCACCTCGCGCGCCCCGCGCGCCCGGCGAGAAGGCCCCCCGCGCCAAGCGCGCGTCCACGGCGAAGGCGCCGCCCGGACCGCGCGTCGTGGCCGATCCGCTGAAGCCGGTCCGCAAGTACCGCCCGGTCGAGACGTTCCGCGTCGGCGACGCGATCGATCACCCGACCTTCGGGCGCGGCGTCGTCGAGTCCCTGCCCGAGCACGGCAAGATCGAGATCTGGTTCTCCGGCGAGCGCAAGGTGCTCGTCCACGCGCGCCTCGCGTCGCAGGAGAGCCCGTCGCTCCCCGCCCGCAAGCCGGGCGGCTTCGGCGAGAACCTCTGAGCGGCTGGCGCGTCCCGCTCCTCGGCGCGCGGCGCCTCGACCGGGAATTCGACGGTCGCTCCGCGCGACGCGCTTGATTCGAGTCAGGGCTCACGCGAGCATCGCGGGGCTCATGACCTCCTCCCCTCCGCGCGGCCTCACCCTCATCCTCACGGGCGCGGACGAGGCCCTCACAGGCGGTCACGACGCCGAGTCCGTGCGGGGCGTGGACGCGTCCGTACAAGCGATCCGTGCGGCGCTCGAGCGCGCGGGGAAGCG
>CAIUAC010000708.1 GCA_903896985.1 uncultured Sandaracinus sp. | reverse complement strand
TCGGGCTCGTATATCCGCCGCACGACCCGGTGTAGCCCGACGGACTCGCGCGTCGCAGCGTAGCGAGCATGGCAGACGCAGCGACGTGGTCAGCGCGAGTGGCGGCATGGCGGGCGAGCGATCAGACGGCGGCAGAGTTCTGCTCGCGGCGTGACTACGCGCCCGCGACGCTGCGCTGGTGGTCGAGCCGACTAGGGCGGTCTTCGGAGGGCGCCGCGCGGCCGGCGAGACCGCGTATCGCGCGCGTGGTGCTGGCTCCGTCAGCCGCGTCTTCTTCCGCTCCGGTCGTCGTCGAGGTGGGCGCCACCCGCGTGACCGTCGAGCGCGGCGTCGATCGCGAGACGCTGGCGCTCGTGCTCGACGTGCTCCGCGCGCAGAGCGGAGGCGCGCGATGATTCCGAGCGGCGTGGAGATCTTCGTCAGCCTCGACCCGGTCGATCTGCGCTGGGGCTTTGATCGTCTCGCTGGCCTCGCGGAGGAGCGCGTTGGTCGCAAGCCGCGTAGCGGCGCGTTGTTCTTGTTCTTCGGCAAGCGGCGCACGGCGTTGAAGGTGCTGTTCTACGACGGAACTGGGATGTGCATCTTCTATAAGCGACTCGATCAAGGCACGTTTCGAGTGCCAGAGTCGCAGTCTCCTGACGCGACAAGCGTGGTAGTTGATGAGCGAGTGCTCGACGCGCTACTCGATGGCATCGACGTCGAAGCGCCATCAGCGAAGCGCAGCCGCGGACCGAAGACACGCGTGCATTGATCTTGCTCACAGTGCGCGAGTGTTCGGAGTGGACGCGACGATCGCGTGAGCTAATACGCGCGCGGCGATGACTGCGCGCGCGACCGAGACGACGACCGACGCGCGCATCGCGAAGCTCGAGGCAATGCTGCTCGCCGAGCGTTCCGCAGTTGCCGCCGAGCGCGCTTCGCTCACGCAGCGCATCGCCGACCTCGAGGCCGAGCGTGATCGCCTGCGGTCATCGTACGAGCGCCTACGCCACGAGCTCGAGTTGCTCAAGCGGCGCATCTTCGTCGCGAAGGCCGAGCGCGTCGATACGCAGCAGCTCGAGCTGGAGTTCGCCGCGAAGCTCCGCGAGCTGGAGGTGGCCGCTGGCACGCTCGGGCTCGGCGCGGACGACGACGGCGATCCCGCCAAGCCGAAAGAGAAGAAGAAGCCCGCCGGGCGGCGCTCGCTCGAAGGCACCACCCTTCGCGTTGAGACGATGCGGCTCGCGGACCCTCATCTCGACCAGATGGTCGCTGAAGGGAAGGCGACCGTCCACGATGTCGAAGAGACGCGACGCGTGGCCTACAAGCGCGGTGGCCCGTTCGTGCTCATCACGCAGCGGGTGAAGTACAAGACGGAGGCCGCCGACGGCTCGACGGACGTCCTCACGACGCCGACGCCGCCGACGCTGATCTCCCGCTGCATCGCTGCGCCGTCTCTGCTCGCGCACTCCATCATCGACAAGGTGGCATTCGGACTGCCGCTCTTCCGCCAGGAGCAGCGGTTTGCCGCTGAGGGATTGCCGATTGATCGCGGCTCGCTTTGTCGCTGGCACGAGCAGCTCGGCGCGGCCTTCGGCGCGACAGTCGTGCACGCGATGCGCGACCACGCCATGAAGACGGCGTTCTGCATCGCGACCGACGCGACGGGTATCGCGGTGCAGCCGATTCGCACACACGAGAAGCAGCGCAAGGCGTGCAAGCGCGGGCACTATCTTGTGCAGATCGCCGACCGCGACTACGTTTTCTTCGAGTACCTGGAGCGCGAGACGAGCGCGGCGATCGGAGAGTTCTTCGCGGGCTTCAGCGGCTACGTGCAAGCCGATGCGAAGAGCGTCTTCGATGCCCTGTTCGAGCCACCAGACAAGCGTGATGACGACGACGACGGCGTGCGTCACGAGGTCGGCTGCTGGTCGCATGCCCGACGAAAGTACTGGGAAGCGACCGCTGCCAAGAGCGAAGTCGCGCGCGAAGGGCTTCGTCGTATCGGCCGCATCTTCGAACTCGACGCACGCTGGCGCGGCAAGCCACCGACGGAGATCAAGAAGCTCCGCGACACCCACTTGCGTCCGCATGTCGAAGCGTTCTTCGCGTGGGCCGACGTCGAGCACGAGCGAGTCCGCGCCGAGCGCGGCTTGCTGCAAAGCGCCCTCGGCTACTCGGTGCGACAGAAGCACGGCTTGATGCGCTTCCTCGACGACGGCCGCCTCAAGCTCGACAACAACCGCTCGGAGCGCGCACTCCGCGCGGTCGCGGTCGGCCGCAAGAACTGGCTCTTCACCGGCAGCGACGACCACGCGCGAAGCACCGCGCACCTCTTCACGATGGTCGCTACCGCACGCCTGCACGGCCTCGACGCAGAAGCCTACCTGCGCGACCTGATCTACGTGCTCCCCTACTGGCCACGCGACCGCTTCCTCGAGCTCGCGCCGCCCTTCTGGACCGCGACCCGCGCGCGCCTCGACGCCGTCCAGCTCGACAGTGAGACGCTGCCGCTCACCGTCCCGCCGCCGATCACGGCCAGCGCGACCGAGCAGTAGACGTCGCGCTGAAGAGGTCGGACTCACGCTCGTAGGATGGCCTCGCCGAGCGCGGCGCCGCTACACTGGGTCGTGCAACGGATACACCGAAGAATGGTGCCGCGCATTCTCGAAACGCAGCTGGACCCCGAGCGCGCGCATGGGCAGCTGCGGTTCACGTTCGGGTGAGGCCGCCTCGG
>CAIUAC010000707.1 GCA_903896985.1 uncultured Sandaracinus sp. | reverse complement strand
GGCCGCAGGGGCTTTGCCCGACGGTCACCTAGAACGTACCGATGAGGCGGACGGTCGCGCTGCGCATGGTCAGCTTGGTCGTCACGCCCATCGCGCCCCGGCCGTGGCGCGAGCGCAGGGCGAGCAGCGAGACGTCGTCCTCGACGTCCGGGCCCTGCCAGGTGCGGGGTGGCAAGTGCAGCCACGCGAGCGCGTCGAGCTCGCTCCGCGCTGCCGCCGCGGGGTCCTCCGCGCCGTCGAGCACGAGCACCGGCTGGCCCGAGATCGAGCCGAGCCCGAACGAGCGCAGCATGCGGGAGCCTGCGCCCCTCAGCGCGGCCCCTGGTGCAGTGTTGCCCTCACCACGGTTGGCGGCGGCGAGCGTCGCGGCGTCGACGAAGCGGTCGCAGGTCGTGGTCTCGGGCTTGGCGGCGTCGATGTGCGCGCACGCGGCGGAGCTCGACATCGCCGACGAGGCGGTGTCCTGGGCGAGCCAGACTCGCGCGCGTCCGTCGAGCCGCGGCAGCGCTGGCACGACGCTCAGCACCGACGCGAGGTCGAAGACAGCGCCCATGCCATCAAACCTGAGCGCCGCGTCCGGTGCGACCGACCAAGAGCGCTCCAGCTCGTGCGCGAAGCCGGGCGCTTCGAGTTGAGGCCCCGTCCGCGCCCCACGCTCGAGCCGAGCGAACAAGCGCGTGGCCGCGAGGGCGAGCGGTCCGCGGGCGGCTCCGTGCAAGGCGTTGCCGAGCGAGTGACTCCCGTCCGCGCGCGCCGTGGCGGCCGACGCGAGGACCGAGATGCAGACGAGAGCGCTCAGCAGCCGACCGCCTGAGAAATGCCCCTGCTCCGTCCTCATCCGCGCTCGCCGTACTGTCTGAAGCCCCACCGCGGCAGCCTAACGTGCCGCGTCCCCCCGCAGGAACAGGAAAAACCAGGGGGACGCACTTCCGTCGGGGCGTGTGGGCGCGGGTAGGGCGATTCGTTGCTGCTCAAAACTTCATCACGAGCAGGTCCGGCCCGGCGTGCAGCACAGGCTCGGTCTTCGCTTGAACGTCCTTCGCGCTGACGCCCGGCGCGACCTCGCGCAGCATCAGGCCCTCGGCGGTCACATCGATCACGGCGAGGTCCGTGATGATGCGATGCACGACGCCCTTGCCGGTGAGCGGCAGCGCGCACGACCTGAGGATCTTGGGCGAACCGTCCTTCGACGTGTGCTCCATGATCACGACGACGCGCTTGGCGCCGTGCACGAGATCCATGGCGCCGCCCATCCCCTTGACCATCTTGCCGGGGATCATCCAGTTCGCGAGGTCGCCGTTCTCCGCGACCTCCATCGCGCCGAGGATCGCGAGGTCGATGTGCCCGCCCCGGATCATCGCGAACGAGAGCGCGCTGTCGAACGTGGACGACCCGGGCATCGTCGTGATCGTCTCTTTGCCGGCGTTGATCACGTCGGCGTCCTCGGCGCCTGACACCGGGTAGGGCCCGATGCCGAGCAGGCCGTTCTCGCTCTGCAGCACGACCTCGATCCCAGCGGGGACGTAGTTCGCCACGAGCGTCGGGATGCCGATGCCGAGGTTGACGTAGAAGCCATCGCGCAGCTCTTGAGCGGCGCGCATCGCGATCTGTTCACGCGTCAGCATCAGACGCTCTCCTTCTTCTGCGCGGGCTTCTGCACCGTGCGCCGCTCGATCCGCTTCTCGTGTTTCCCGACGACGACTCGCTGCACGAAGATGCCTGGCAGGTGCACGTCGTCCGGGTCGATCGAGCCGACCTCGACGAGCTCCTCGACCTCCGCGATCGTGATGCGCCCCGCCATGCCGCAGAGCGGGTTGAAGTTGCGCGCCGTGCGACGGAACACGAGGTTCCCGTAGCGGTCGCCCTTCCACGCCTTGATGATCGCGAAGTCGCCGGTGATGCCGCGCTCCATCACGTACATCCGGCCGTCGAACTCGCGCGTCTCTTTGCCGTCGGCGATCTGCGTCCCGTAGCCGGCAGGCGTGAAGAACGCCGGGATGCCGGCGCCGCCCGCGCGCAGTCGCTCGGCGAGCGTGCCTTGCGGCACGAGCTCGACCTCGAGCTCCCCCGAGAGGAACTGCCGCTCGAACTCCTTGTTCTCGCCGACGTAGCTCGAGACCATCCGCTTGACCTGCTTGTTCTGAAGCAGGATGCCGAGGCCGAATTCGTCGACGCCGCAGTTGTTCGAGACGAACGTGAGGTCCTTCACGCCCTTCTCGCGCAACGCCGCGATCGCCAGTTCGGGAATCCCACAGAGCCCGAAGCCGCCGGCGAGCACGGTCGCCCCGTCTCCGATGTCTGCCACCGCTTGCGCTGCGCTCGCCACGACTTTGTCCATGGCTGCGCCCTATAGCAGAGCGCGACGCGCGGCGAAACTATGAGCGCGCTGCGCTCAGCGCAGGAACTCGAGGAGCAGCGCGTTGACCTTCTCCGGGGCGTCCTGCGCCACCCAGTGACTCGCGTCCTCGACGCGCTCGATGCGCAGGTCGCGGACGTGTGGCTCGAGCCCGACGAGGAGTTCGGGACCGAGAGCGCGATCGTCGGTGCCCCAGAGGACCAGCGTCTTGGCGGAGATCGGCGCGAGGCGTCGGGGCCGCTCACGGAAGAGCGCGCGGTAGTAGTTCACCATGCTGCGCGCCGCGCCCGGCCGTCGAACGGCGGCGAGGTAACGGTCGATCGTCGCGTCATCGAAGTGCTCGCGCCGACGCGACCAGCCGCGGAACGTGCGGACGAGCG
>CAIUAC010000706.1 GCA_903896985.1 uncultured Sandaracinus sp. | reverse complement strand
GTGCCCGACCGCGACGAGCGCCGCGCCCTCCCGCGCCGCGAGCGCGCGCAGGGCGTCGTAGCGGGCGACGCGCGCCGCCGCCTGCAACGAGCCCGTGCGCGCGACCCGCACCTCGAGCGCGTGAAAGGGCACGCCGAGTCGCGCGGCTTGAGCCGCCGCGACGGCGACGTCCTGCGCCGCCGAGGCGCGCAGCCCGTGGTCGACCGACGCCGCGAGGAGCGTCAGCGAGAACTCCTGGGCGAGGCGGGCGAGCGCGAGGAGCAATCCGCCTGAGTCCGCGCCGCCGGAGCACGCGACGAGGACCGTCTGCGCGCGCGCGGCCGGTTCACCGAGCAGGCGGCGCTCGACCAGCGTCCGCCGCACCACCCCGACGACGTTCTCTGACCCCACGGCGCCACCATACAGCCTGTTGTGCGCGGTCGGCAGGTCCGCTAACTTCCGACGTTCGCAAGACAACGAGGTCCCCATGCGCCGCTCGGTTTCCTTACGCTCGCTCACCCTCTGCCTCGCCGCTTCGCTCACCTTCGCCCTCGGCGCCTGCGGGGACGACGACGTCACCCCGTCGGCCGACCTCGGCGCGACGGACGCCGGACTCCCAGACCTCGGCACCGACCTCGGCGCGCGCGACCTCGGCACCGACGCCGGCCCGGTCGCCTGCACGGTCGGCTGCAACCTCGTGCAGATCACCGCGGGCGTGACGCACACCTGCGTTCGCCGCGAGAACGGCGAGGTCCTCTGCTGGGGCGACAACTACTACCGCGAGCTCGGAGACAACAACGGGCGGCACCTCAGCTGCCCGCCGATCTTCGACGCGCTGCCGACCGACTGCCAGGCGCGCCCGGTGGTCGTCGCCGGCATCACGGACGCGACGGATATCCAGGCGCACCTCGGCCCGACGACCTGCGGGCGCAACGCCGCGGGCGCCTGGAAGTGCTGGGGCAGCGAGTTCATCGCCACCGGGAGCGGACAGCCCGCGCAGCTCAACCTCGCGACCGCGTTCCCGCGCCTCGACGGCGTCGCGAGCCTCGGCCCGTCCTGGGGCGCCGCGTGTGGCGTGACCGCGACGGGCACCGTGACCTGCTTCGGCGGCAATCAGCTCGGCCAGCTCGGGGACGGCACCACGACCGAGCGCCACAACCCCGTCGAGGTCACCGGGCTGACCGGCGTCGTCGAGGTCCACGGCAGCGGCTCGCACACCTGCGCGCGCCTCACCAGCGGCAGCATCCAGTGCTGGGGCACGAACGAGAGCGGACAGCTCGGCGACGGCTCGCCGACGCACAGCGCGTCCTGCCGCCGCGGCAGCACCGTCGTCGACTGCGCGACCGCGCCCGTCACCGTCAGCACGATCGACGACGCGACGGCGCTGACGGTCGGCGGGCAGTCCTCGTGCGCGCTCCGCGCCGACGGCACCGTCTGGTGCTGGGGTGGCAACGCCTTCGGGCAGCTCGGCAACGGCACGCTCACGGACTCGAACGTGCCCGTTCAGGTCGCGGGCGTGACGGGCGCGACGGCCGTCGACGCGGGCGGCGAGCACACCTGCGCGCTCGTGGCGGGCGGCGCGGTCAAGTGCTGGGGCCTCAACTTCGACGCGCAGCTCGGCGACAACGCGGCCCACGAGCTCTGCACCTCCGGCGCGGCCTCGCACGACTGCTCGAAGAACGCCGTCGACGTGCCCGGCGTCACGGGCGCCATCGCGCTCGGGATGGGCAGCAGCCACTCCTGCGTGCTCTTCGCCGACGGCGTGAGCTGCTGGGGCGACGACACCGCCTATCAGGCGGGCGTGCGGGACACCGAGCGCGTGCTCACGCCGACGCGCGTCGTCGGCCTCCCCTGAGGCGGGCGCCGCGCGCAGCGGAGGGGCCGACGAAGCGCCCCTCCCGCCGCGCGCCGGCCCCCCAGGCTCACGCTTCGTACTGCTTGATCACGTCGCGCGGCGGACGCTCGACCGAGAGCACGGCGCTCGTCACGAGGTCGCGCCCAGCCGCGTGGAAGAAGAGCGAGTCGCCGATGCGCGGCGCGCCATCGTTGGGCGTCACGCCCCCCGTCGGCTGAAAGCGCAGGGCGCCGTCGACGGAGTGACCGCGGGCGAGGTGGGCGCGAAGCCACTCGCCGCTGCGGCGGTCGCGGACGGCGACGCACACGTCGCGCTTCACGTGGTACTCGGTGTTGCGAGTGACGAAGACCTTGTGAATTCGGCGTTCGAGCATCATCGACGTTCTCCTCTGGAGCAGCAGAGCGGGCTCGCCCCGACCTGCCTAAGCTACACGCACCTACATCAGCCACCAACTTACTGACATGGCCCGCGGAGGGCCCCTCGATGACCGACGACGATCGGGCGCGCCCTCTCCTGCTGCGCGCTGACAACTTCACCCCGCCGCAGCGCACCCCGTGGGGCGGCACGCGCGTGCTCCGGGACCTCAAGGCGAGCGCGCCGCTCGCCGCCGACAAGGCCGCGTACGCCTGCGTCGGCGAGAGCTGGGAGCTGTCGGTCGAGCCGGACTTCCCGCGCTTGGTCGAGCCGGCGCCCTGGCGTTGTCGGACCGGGTGGGAAAACGAGACAAGGCTCGGCTGCTAGAGCAAGCGAATAGTGTAGGCTCGGCCTTCATGGCTTGCACGCCTTCCCCCAATGCATACTCAATTATTCCCTCCGATCACTATCGGCTGGGACTGCGGTGGTGG
>CAIUAC010000705.1 GCA_903896985.1 uncultured Sandaracinus sp. | reverse complement strand
GGTGACGTCGGTCATGGCCCCCCAAGCGATTCGAACCATCCGGAGCTTCCGGATGGTTGCCGCACTGCTGATTCCGGAGGCGGTCTTCGGAGTGTCGACGGTCATCGCCCCCTCACCTGCACGACTGCCGCTCGCCCGGCCGCGGTCAGGCGGTACTTCTGGAGGCGGCTGTTCGGCTTCTCGGGGATGGTCAGCTCGACGAGGCCACGTTCGAGGAGTGCGGCGACGGCGCGGTTCAGCTGCCCGGTGACCGACGACAGACCGAGCGTCGTCGCAAGCTCAGATTTCGGGCGCTCTCCGGCACGAAGTGCTTCGAGGATTCGAACATCCAGCGACTCTGCCCGCGACTCTGCCCCTGACTCTGCCCTCGACTCTGCCCCCAGCTTCGCGCCCGCCACCGGCACCCGGAACGTCACCACCGCCGCGCCCGTGATCTCCTCGAACTCGGGCGGCGCGATGCCTGCCGCTTTGCACATCTCGGCGACGCGGTTGGTGCCACGTCCCCACTTCTCCACCAAGCCCGTCCGGTGGAAGACGTCGGCGATGATCGGGTTGCGCTGCACCGAGAGGTGCGCGCGCGTCAGCGACTCGGGCGTGATGCCGCTCGGATACTTGCCCGCGCTCCACACCTCGACACGGTCGTCGAAGATCGCGAGCGACACGGCGCCGCCGGCGATCGAGTAGTCGCGGTGGATGAGCGCGTTGACGAGGATCTCGCGCATCGCGTCGGGCGGAATGAGCGGCGTCTCGACGCGCCGCATCTGGCTCGGGACGATCTTCGCGGGCAGCGGGAAGTGGCGCTGGCAGAAGATCTCGGCCTCTTCGAGGAGCTTGAACGCGGGCCCGCGAAGCTGGCGCTGGTCGAGGAACTCGGTCTTGTCGAGGCCGCGGAACCGCGCCATGCGCAGCTCGCACTGCGGGTAGTCGGGCAGGAACGTCTTGCCGAAGAGCACGACCGCGGCCCGCAGGAGCTCGCCGTTCTTGCGCAGCCCGAGGCGATCGAGCACGTCGGGCAGGCTCTTGCCGACCGGGCCCGAGAGGCGCCCCATCGACCGGACGATCCCGACGATGCGAAAGACCTCGTCTCGGTCGATGTCCTTCAGCGTGAGCTCGTCGGCGGCCTGATTCTCCCAGCGGCGACGGCTGTGCCCGCGCTCGAGTAGGAGCGTCTCGTAGCGCTCCTGCGCCATCTTGCGCGTCGTGTTCCCCACGCGCTCGAAGGCGCGCCCATCGAAGGTGAACGGCACCGAGTCCCGCGCGCCAGCCACCGTGAGCACGAGCGCGCTGCGGCCCGGCGCGATCTCCAAGCGCTCGACCCCGAACTCGATGGGCGGCTCGAAGCGCTCGCGCTGAGCTGCGATCTCGTGGAACGTCTGCTCACTCACCTGCTGACCGACGAGCTCGCCGCTCGGCTTCACGCCGATGATGACGCGACCGCCCTTGCCGTTCGCGAACGCGCAGAGCGTCTGCATCGCCTCACGCAGCTCACCCGTCGAGCGCTTCAGCTCGAGCTCGGCGGATTCGCCCTTCGCGATGAGCTGCGGGAGATTGAGGGGGACCTTCATCGTTCGCTCGCGCATCCCCCGCGGTTGGCATCCTCGGCGGCGACGCTCGCCATGGTCGTCGCGGGCGGCGGCACGGACGAGAGAATGTACTCGGAGATGGGTGAGGGCATGGTCAGAGCGGCGCCGGGCGCGGCGACGAGTCTGCCTGCTTTCTCACGGCCGCGCAGCCGTCGCGCTAGCGCCCAGTTGCGCGAGCCCGGCCCTCCCAGCATACCGACGTGCGCCGCCTACTGGAACCTATCCCGCCGGTCGGTGAGCAGCAGAACGAGGTCGAGATCGTCGCAGAGAAACGCGACGTGCAGGAGCTCCAGAGCGAGCTTCTTGTAAGTCTCGGTCAGGTAAAGCACGCGCGTTTCAGTCTTCACTACGGTCACTGTTTGCAGGGGATTTCGGGGTGGAACGGCGAGTGGCCTCCCGAGCGGATCTTCGATCAAACTCGATGTATTGGGCAATTCGCTTGCAAATCCGGCAGGTCGATTCCACTAGACTCCACCGCATCACGTTGTCACAGCACCACGCCCGGCGGGCGGTCGTGGACGTATCCGCTCCTCGGACGGACTACGTCGCTCAGCGGTCAGTGGGCGGGGTGGTAGGCGCGGGCGGGCTGAGCGGGCGCCACATCTCCCAGAGCGGCACCACGGACATCACGAGGTACGAGGCTCCGAGCCCAACTCCGGAGATCGCGTACACGGCCGTCGAGCCGGAGGCGCCGCTCGCGGCGAGCCATGGGGCGGCGATGTGCGCTGCGGTCGCGAGGCTTCCCAGCCCGATCCACGCGGCCTTCTGGCGCTCTCCCACGCAGGAGAGCATGAAGATGTGGCAGAGGATGAGCAGATACACGGGCATCGAGAAGAGGTGAAAGTGCGTCACCTCGAGCAGCTTCCGGCGCGGCATCGGCTCCGCGGGCGGCGCGCTCTCGTCGTCGGGTAGCTCGAGCGCGGGGCCGCCGGCGCTCGGCGCGACGTCGACCGTCGGCTCGTCGCGCTCGCCCGCGTAATAGCTGCGGACCTTCGACCCATCAGCGCCGACCAACTCGCTCGCGAGCCAGCCGGTCAGCCCAAGTCCGACCACGGTGAACACGATGAAGACGCTGTAGACGAGGCGCGCCGAGAACGAGAGCGCGCGGAGGCGCCCGCTCGGTCGCGTGAAGTCCCTCACTGGGCGCCTCGAGCGCCGACGCCGCGCGCGAGGAGCGCCTCGACGAGCACGGCGGCGCGCTGCACGCCGACGCACATGGAGCGCGACGAGATGGTCGCCCCACTGACGACGTCGATGGAGTGGTCGGCGCGAAAGCCGCTCGAGCCGCGACGCCCGACGAACTGCCGGCGGAAGCGCTCTCCGCGGATCGCTTCGCCATACGGCTCGCGGTACTCGAGGACCTCGACGCGCGTGACGACGCCCGCGGCGTCGAAGAACACAGCGAAGTCGATCAGCTCGTGCTGTCCGCGCTCCGCGTCGAACACCGCGTAGCCGTCCACCCTCGCGCCCGTGGTCGCGACGAAGACGCTGTAGTCGGGCTTCGCGAGGCGCGCGCCGAGGCGCCGTTCGATGGCGGAGCGCTCCGCCGACTCCCCCCCGACCCGCGCAAAGCTGACGCGCGTCGAGGAGTGGAACTGCTCCGAGAGGAGGCGTCGCGTGCTCGCGCCGCTCACCTGCGCGCGGGCCGTCTCGAGGTCCATCGCCCCGAGGCACCCGACGAGCAGGGCCAACAGAGCGGTGCGGCGCGCGAGGCTATTGCATAGGCTTTTCATTAGTGTTCTCCCGGGCTGCGCTCGTCGCTGCGTCAGAACATCCAGCCGATGCCGAGGTCGACGAGGTTCGCCGCCGGCCTCGCGCCGCCTGCGCTGCGACGGATGAAGTCGGCCTTCAGCACCACCTGAGGGATCGGCCGATACGTGACGCCGAACGCGAGGTTCGTGCCGCGGAGCGCGTCGTCGCGCGGCGTGCGCGCGCGACCCGAGAGCGACGCCGCGGTGTCCCAGTACTCGACCCGCGCGAACGGCAGCAGCTGCTGCTCGGTCTGCGTCGCGAGGCGCAGCACGTCGTACGCGAGCTCACCGTACGCGCCGAGCGAGCGCGCGCCGACGTCGAGGCCGAGGCTGTCGCCGGTGCTCGGGTCCACGCTCTGTCGGAGCGCCGCCGTGTCGCCGACGGAGAACGTCGCGAAGAGCGCGCGCGCCTCGAAGCCGCCGCGGCGGACGCGCCCGTCGACCGCGAGGCCGAGCACAGGCACGGAGAGTTCGAGCGGCGCGAGGCTGAGCGCGCCAGTCGAGGGGTCGCGCGCGACGAGGCGCTGGAGCCCGTCGGCGTTCGGTCCCGCGTGCCCGTAATACGCCGAGCCACCGACGACGACTCCGAGCGTCGGCTCCCACTCGACGCGCCCGGTCAGCGCGAGCCCATTCGCGGTCGCGTCAGCGACGGATTGTCGCCCTTCGCGAACGCTCGACTCCGCGCTGAAACGCCGAGGATTCAGGCCTCCGACGAGATAGAGCTCGTAGCGCAGCGCCTCGCCGAGGTCCCCGAAGAGCCCGATCCCGCCCTCCCGCCAAGTCGACGGAATGATCAGCTCGTCGACGGTCGGTCGCTCGACTCCGTGGAACACCGGCGGCTCGTGCCACTGATTGACGATGCCCATCGGCACGAGGACGATGCCGGCCCGCAGCTGCAGCGCCTTGCCCCACGGCTTCCAGTCGATGAACGCCTGCTCGACCTCGATCTCGCCGGGCGCGAGGTCCTCGAGCGACGAGAACGCGTGCTCGATCTCGACCTCCGCGTAGAGGCGAAAGGCGTCCGAGAATTTGTGCGCCGCGAAGAACACGAGGCGGTGCAGATCGATGGTCGAGTGGGAGTCGCCGCCCTCTGGCAGCTCCAAGTTGAAGTGCAGCTCGCCGTAGCCTCCGAGCACGCTCCCGCTCTCCGACGCCTCGGCGAAGCGATGGTCTCGCAAGCCGCGCACCAGCTCGTGATCCGGGATGGCGTCGGGTGTCTCCGACTCCTCGGCGCTGGGGTCATCGGGCAGCTCCATCGTCGGCCCATCGGAGGGCACGTCGCTCGGCGGCGCGTCGGTCGACGGGGTGTCAGTCCCCGGCGCAGCGGGCGGCGGCGCGAGCACCTCGGCGTACGCCGGGCTCTCCACGAGCAGCAGCGTCACCGCGATCAGTGACTGGAGCGCTCGTCGCTTGTTGAAAGACGTTTTCAAGAGCATGGCGACTGTTAGCGCCCGCGAGCGCGGCGGTCAAGGGCACGCGGGACCTCCCCGCGCGCGCACCGCGCACGAACGAAAACGCCCGATCCGCGAGGACCGGGCGTTCGTCGTTCGATGAAGGCAGTCAGCCGAAGCTGACTCAGCCGCAGAGGAACGCCCCGAAAGGGGCGCCCCAGCTCAGCTCACTGGCAGATGCCGGGGACCGTCGGCACGCGGATGGGCATGCCGGCGTCGGGATCGCCGATCGGGAACGCCGCGCAGCCGAGCGCGCCGGCACAATGGCCGGAGCGCACGACGCCCGCGTCAGCCGAGCCACCGTCGGCGGGCGGCGTGCCCGCGTCGACGATCACGCCGCTGACCGAGCAGTACTCGCGGCAGGCGCGCGTGCCGTCGCCGAAGCCGCCGTCGACGACGGTCGGCAGGCAGCCCGCGCCGGGCGCGCACTGCGTCGCGTAGTCGCACGCCGTGCCGGGCGCGAAGGGCGTCCCGGCGTCCGCGTCGCGGTTGGTCTCGAGGCACGCGCCGAGCATCTCGGAGCGGGTGCTGTACACGAGGTAGCAGGCGTCGGCGGCGTTCGAGCAGCCGGTCTGGAACACCGGATCGCAGCCTTGAGAAGGCGTGCAGGTCCCGAACGTCGGCTCGACGACGGCCGTCGCCGGATCGTCCGAATTCAGCAGCTGGCAGTACTCGGTGTCCTGGCAGTAGACGCCGTCCGCGCCGCAGATCTTCTGGCAGGTGCGGGGCCGCGGCGGGTAGCCGGGGATGTCCTGCGTGTCCCAGCAGAACGTGCCCTGCTCACAGAGGTCGTAGTAGTCGACGATGCCGCCGTCGACGCGCGTGCCGCCCGGGAGGTTCTCGAAGTTGCAGACCTGACCCTCGAGGCGACGACCCGCGTTGGGCACGCACTCGAAGGTGATCGTGACGTTCGGCAGACCGCTGTTGCGGATGACGACCGCGCACTTCTGATCGGCGGGGCAGCTTCCGGCGGCGTACGGGTCGCAGTCACCCGTGGGGTGACCGGCGTCCGTGATGCCGCCGTCCGTCGGCTGGCCGAGGTCGGTCGGCGGAACGTAGAGATCGGGCGCCGTGCCCAGATCCGTCGGGGCGGGGGTGACGTCGTCGTCGCCACAGGCCGCGAGGGCCGAACAGAACACCGCAGCGGAGAGCATCCAGAACTTCCAAGCCATTCGTCGTCCTCCCGAAGCTCGCGGCATCATCCGACGCCGCTCGATTGGCGCGCGCGCAGGTGCGCACGTCAGAACCCCGGACGGTAACCGTCGGGCTCCGCGCCGTCAAACGCGGCGACGACTTCGCGCTCGACGGCGAGCGCGCGCGACGCCCGACTCAGAGCTCGTGAGGCATTCGATCGCGCGGCGAGCGAAAGTAATGCATCGGCGAGTACACGAGCAGATTCGAGACTCGCTCGGTGTAGAGGCACGCGTAGTCCTCGACCTGATCGCCGAAGATGCTGACCTCAGGCCCCGACTTGAACAGCGAGCCCCAGAACGCGTGAAACGCTCGGTCGACGCTGTCCTCGATCGTCTCGACCTCGGTGTCGACGGAGCGCAGGCGCAGCCGCACTCGACCGATCGCGCGCTTCTCGCGGAGGCGCGCGACCTCGAGCTCCCCGCGCGTCGGCGCCTCGAGCCCCTGCCCCGCCGCCTCCTCGCCGACGCTCGTGGCGGAGGTCTGGAGCGCCTCGAGCTCCTCGAGCTGCTTGGTGAGCTCCTTGAAGCGCCGCTGACGCGAGCGGAGCGCGTCGTACATCGTGTCGCGCAGATGCTCGAGCGTGCTCAGCCGCTCGAGGTCATCGACGCAGAGCTCGTGCGCGGCGAGCTCCTCGGCCATCTCCTGCACGATCATCGCGGTGCGCCAGGCGCTGTCTTTTTTCGCGCGCAGCACGTCGCCGTAGATGTGGTCGCCGACGTAGAGGATGCGATCTCCGCCGGTCTCGAAGAGGCGCTCGAACTCGACGATGTTGCCGCCCGAATACACACGGCCGCGCTCCAGCTGAGTCGCGACGTGCGCGGTCGTCGCGCCGTCCTCGCCGACCTCGAGGAGCGCCGCATCCTCCGTGAAGAAGCGCGGCTTGCCCGCCGCCGTGATGATCACGTCGAAGTAGTTTCGCCACGACGGGTACTCCGGCAGCGCATCGCCGACGAGGTACGTCATCATCGTCTCGGTGTACGCAGCGCGGCTGTTCGTCAGCACGAAGAGCCGCTTACCCGCGCTACGCAGCTTGTGCAGCGTCGCGCCGAGCAGCGGATCGCGGCGCACGAAGCGCGGCAGATCCGACATCACCGTGTTGAGGATCGAGCCGTCTTGGTGCGCGAGGTCGATGCTCGAGCGCACATCCGTGAACAGCGTCGCGTAATCCACGTCGCCGCCGCCCTTCTCGAGGAAGTCGATCGCCGCCGCGAACACGCACACTTCGCTGAGCGCATAGAGCGTATCGACCCAGTGATAGCGGGGCGTGCCGACGCGGATTCGCTGCGTGTGATAGAGCGCGCGCCGCTCCTCGCGCGAGAGTTCGCGCGTGCCGTGGTACGCCTTCTTCACGTACCGATAGCGGTCCATCTTCAGCACATTGCCGAGCTTCTTGTCGATCAGCAGCCCGCGTATCGCGAAGTCGGTGCGATACGGCATCGTGCGCAGCCCCTCCGGATAGCCGCGCTCGATCAGCTTGTGGATCGTCGACTCGATGCTGAGACGATCCATCTCAGGCTGGTTGTAGATCGCGAGCGTGTAGTCCATGTCGAAGCCGACGGCGTCGATGTGATCGAGCCGCAGGTTCCGATTGACGTACACGCGCTGCACGCGAGTCGGTGCGGCGCCCGTCTCGGCAGAGAGGCGCAGCTCGGGCATCGGCAGCAGCAGCTGCGCCGACGCACCGGGGAGCGAGCCGTTCGACGATCCGCTGGACTCTACGACGGCACCCGCCTCCTCAGAGGCATCCGGAGCTTGCACGCTGGGGACTGTAGCACCCCGGTCGTCGCGGACTTCAGCGTCACAACACGAAAAACGCCGCCCAGGGAGCCGGGCGGCGTCGTTCTACTCGGTAGCTGCGGGAGCTCGCTCAGCGGCTGTGGGAGCCCGCTCAGCGAGGCGCTGGAGCGTCAGGCCGGGGCGACGACCTTCGCGTTCGCGTTCTTCTTCTGGGCGTAGACGCCGCGCGTCGGTGCCGCTGCCGTGAGGCGCGGATCCGCTGGCTCGTAGACGCTGATCTTCTTGCGGTCGCGGCCGAGGCGCTCGTAGCGCACGATGCCGTCGATCCGCGAGTAGAGCGTGAAGTCGCTGCCGACTCCGACGTTGTTGCCCGCGTGGAAGGTCGAGCCGACCTGCCGGACGAGAATGCTGCCCGCGGTGATCTCTTGTCCCGCGTAGATCTTCACTCCGCGATATTGCGCGCCGGAGTCACGACCGTTGCGAGTGGAGCCGCCGCCTTTTTTATGAGCCATGGTCCGTACCCTTGTCTCTCGGTCAGCCGATCAGGCCGACACTCCGGTGATCTTGAGCTCGGTGTAGGGCTGACGGTGCCCGTTCTTCCGGCGGTAGTTCTTGCGGCGGCGGAACTTGAAGACGATGACCTTCTTCGCTCGGTCCTGCCCCGTGATCGTCGCGGTCACCTTGGCGCCAGCGACGACCGGCTTGCCGATGGAGACGGTCTCGCCGCCCACCATGAGCACGTCGTCGATCACGAGCGTCGAGCCGACCTCACCCTCGAGCTTCTCGACGCGAACGCGGTCGCCTTCGGTCACTCGGTACTGCTTGCCGCCCGTGCGGATGACTGCGTACATGAATCGTCCTTTTCTGCAGCCCTGAGAGTGACTCCGAAGAGACCCCTCGTGGGCAAGGGCTGCGGAGTGTACGGATCTGGTCCCGGCCTGCAAGGGGAAAAAAGGGGGACCGCTCGGGAGGCGTCCAGCGGCGCGGGTGCTACACCCGGCCTCGCCATGCCTAAAGAAAAGCCGCCTGTTCAACGTGGGAAGAAGTCGGTCGCAACCCCCGCGGAGGAGAAGGTGGGCCCGATGAAGGTCGTGCGCCACGCTCCCGCCGACCGAAAGCGGCTGCCGCCGGACCTCGAGGCGTTCGCCAACAGCGAGGACAAGCGCATCGCGCGTCCGCGCCCGGCGACCCGCCTCGATGACCCGCGCGCCGTGTACCTCGTCTCGGGCGTGGCCAATCGGCATGCGCGCGCGGTCTACGACGCGCATCTGCCGCTGATTCAGGAGCTCGTCGCGGCCTTCCGCGAGGGCGACGAAGAGGCGCGGTACGCGCTCGGCGAGGCGCTCGCGCACGCCGCACGGACGGGCATCTGGCGTGGGCGCAGCATCACGAGCTTCGACGCCTTCGTCGAGAGCGTGCTGAGCCTGAAGGCGGCGGACGCGCGGGCGATGGTCATGGAGGTCGAGGGCGGTTTCCCGGAGCCGCTCGAGGAGCGCACGGTCGCGATCTGGATGCGCGTCGAGGCTGCGTTCGCCGAGGTCGGCGCGGCGCCCGGCTCGCACGTCGAGCAGACGGACGAGGGCGACATGATCGTCATGTTCGTGCCCGTGACCCGCGTGTCGGAGGCCCTGAGCGCGGCGGCCCAGCTGCTCGGGCCGTTCGCGCGCGAGGACGAGGACGCCCGAGCGCAGGACGCGCTCGCCGGCGTGGTCGAACGCAAGAGCAACGCCGCCTGGCGCGTCGACGCCCGGAAGGTGAACGAGGGCGAGGACGTCGCCGCGAAGGCGGCCCCCGCCGCTGCGCCCGCGGCGGCTGAGGCTGCGAGCGAGGACGCGTCGAGCGAGGATGCGCCCGCGTTCGACAGCGCGGCGGACGCCGAGGACGACGAGGAGAGCCTCGCGGCCGGGCCCGACGGCGACGACGACGAGGACGAAGAGTCGGACGAGGACGAAGAGTCGGACGAAGACGACGAAGAAGGCGAGGAGCCTCTCCAGGTCGAGGCTGCGGCCGACGACGCGGACGAGGACGGCGCGGACGCCGATGACGGCGGCGAGGACGACGACGAGGGAGACGAGGAGGACGACGAGGACGAGGAGGACGACGAGGACGAGGAGGACGACGCGGACGAGGCTCCGGCCGAGCGCGCAGCGGCACCGAGTCCGTCGCGGCCGTCCAAGAGCGGCGACGCAGCGCCCAAGCGCGCTTGGGGCGGCGCAGCACCCGCGGGCGCGGGGCCGCG
>CAIUAC010000704.1 GCA_903896985.1 uncultured Sandaracinus sp. | reverse complement strand
TCACACCAGCGCGGCTTCCCTCATCCCCCACGCGATGTGCGTCGCCATCGCCATGATGCCGACCTGCGGGTTCACGCCGAGGCTCGTCGGGACGACGCTGCCGTCGGCGACGTAGAGCTCGCGCGTGCCCCAGACCTTGCCGTAGGGGTCGACGACGCCAGTCTCTTTCGTCGCGCTCATCCGGCAGCTGCCGAGCGGGTGCTGCGACGAGCACTCGATCTGGTTCGACTTCACGCGCGTGAGGTCGAGCTTCTTCAGGCCGTCTGCGTCGACGGGCTCGAGGCCCAGGATAGGCAAGTAACACTCCCTCGCTCCAGCGGCGAAGAACGTCTCGGCCATCTTGCGCATCAGCACGGGGATCGCGGCGCGGTCCTCGCGGGCCATGCGGTAGGTGAGGATCGGCTCGCGCCCCGGGCCGCGCCAGATCCGGCCGCCGCCCTCGTCGTGCAGCATCCCGCCGAACATCGCCAAGTGCCGTAGATTGCGGGCGCGCTCGACGTGGTGCTTGCCCGCGCCGGGCATCGTCGCCGCCATCACGCCGTGCGGGATGAAGAGCCCCGTCAGCGTGATCCGGTCCGCGTGGAAGTCGTCCGAGAACGCGGGCTGCAGCGCGCCCTTCCAGCCGAAGATCGGCTCGTCGAAGCGCGCGATCATGCGGAAGCCCGGGTGCAGCGTCATGTGCTTGCCGAGGTGTCCGCTCGCCTTCCCGACGCCGCTCCGCGCGAGCACCATCGGCGAGTGCATGCCGCCCGCCGCGAGGACGACGCGGCGCGCTCTGACGCGCAGGCGCAGGCGCTGCTTCGCGCGCGGGTTGTCGAGCACCCAGCCCTCGACGCCGACGGCGCGGTCTCCGTCGAAGAGGATCCGCTCGATCAGCGAGTCTGCGTAGATCTCCGCGCCCGCCTCGACGGCGCGCGGCAGATAGCTCTGATCGACGCTCTTCTTGGCGGTGTGCGGGCAGCCGAAGTTGCAGCGCCCTTCCCCCTTGCAGCCGTCGGTGTTGCGCAGCATCGGGTGAATCGCGTGGCCCGTGCGCGCCATCCCCTCACCGAAGAGCGCCGCGCCGCGCGAGCGCGCAGAGACGGGCACCTCCTCGACGTGCATCGCCTTCTCGACGGCGTCGTAGCAAGCGTCCATGGCCTTCCGACCGAGCGCCTCGGGCAAGCCGCGCTCGCGCAGCCAGACGTCGTGCACGCGCTCCGGCACGCGGAAGCAGACGCCGCCGGTCATCGTCGAGGAGCCTCCGACGACGCGCCCCGCCGTGACGTTGATCGGCGGAGTGTCCCCGAGCGGCCACGCGATGGTCATCGCCGCGTCGCGCCAAACGTGCCGCACGGACTCGCTCGCGCGGAGCGCGCCGTGCTCTGCGGCGGTGAGATGCGGCCCCTCCTCGAGGACGATCACGTGCTGCCCGGCGAGCGCGAGCTCCGTCGCGACGACCGCGCCGCCCGCGCCCGAGCCGACGACGACGACGTCGCACGAGAGGTCGAGGTCGCGCGTGTGCTCGCTGCCCTTGTGGATCGCGCCGCTCATGACGCGCTCCAAGCTGTGAGGCTCATCGCTTGCTCCGGAGCAGCGACGCGGGCGTGACGGCGACCGACGCGGGGTGCCCGTCGAAGCCGACCTCGCGCGCGGCGTCGGGGTGCTCGTAATACATCATGCAGAGGAGCGCTTTGCAGGCGAGGAACGCGAACGCGAGCAGGCCGTTCTCCATGTGCTCGAGCACCTCGACGCGGCGCACGGGCTTCATCCACGTCAGCGGCGGCAGCGACAGCGCCCAGAGCGGGCCCAGCCACACCACGACGAACACGCAGAGACGGAACATGAAGCGCGCGCGCCCGGTCGCGCGGCCGAGGAAGTCGCGCACCTCGCCCTCGAGCCACGCGATGCGGTCCGCGGGCGGCGCGCTCGTGCCGTCGTGAAACAAGGCCTCTGCGATGCGACCGCTCGCATGGATGACGCGGTCGGGGACTTCGCTCGGGGTCCCGGCGAGGCCGGGCGCGGCTGGGTTCGTCACGGCGCGCATCGTCGCACGCCCGTCCGCGGCTTTCACGTTCGCGCGCGGGCCGCTGCGACGTCTCCTGCTCGCGCGCCGCGCTCAGGTCCGCTTGCCGCCGAGCTTCGGCAGCATCCGCGCGAGCGTCGTCACCATCGCGGCGCCGAGCGCGCGGCTGCGCTCCGTGGACCAGCCAAGCTCTGGGTCGGGCGCGTTCGCGTTGTCGATGAACGGCATCTCGAGCGTGTACGAGAGCGCGTCGAAGGTGTCCGCGGCCCAGTTGGACGCGATGCGCAGATTTCCCTGTCCGGGGGGATCTTTCGGATAGCCGTACTCGGTCTGAAAGTCGGGGCTCGCCGCGCGGAAGGCCTCGCAGAACGCCGCCTCGAGCCCGACCATCCACGGCGTGCGCATCGGCACGCCCTCGGCGCCCTGCACGAACACATAGGGCAGCGTCTCGTCGCCGTGCACGTCGAGGAAGAACGCGCAGCCGCGCGCCAGCATCGCCGCGCGCACCGCGCCGACCTCGGGCGCCGCGCCCTCCGGCGCGAGCCACTGCCGGTTGAGGTCGATGCCGGCGGCGTTCGTCCGATGCGCGCCGAGGGCGACGCCGTCGGGGTTCATGCGCGGCACGAGCGCGACGCAGGCCTCTGAGCGCAGCTTGCGCGCGTCATCGTCGTCGGAGAGTAGCCGCTCGACGAAGCCGTCCACCCAGTGCCCCGCCATGTGCTCGCCCGGGTGCTGCTGCGCGACGATCCAGAGCGCGGGCGCCCCCGGGTCGAGGTTGCCGATCTCGACCAGCGAGACGTGGTGCCCGCCCGGCGTCTCCACGAGCGAGCGGGCGCGGGCGCCTGCGGCCTCGGCCCGCGCGATCAGCCCGTCGATCGCGGCGTTCGAGTACGGCGCGTAGTACGCGTAGAGCGAGCGCGGCCCGCGCGGCGTGTCCGTGAAGCGCAGCACGCCGTCCGCGTAGACCGTCGGCACGCGCGTCCACGTCTGCCCGTCGTGCGACGCGCAGACCTGGTAATCCGTCCAGGCGCGGGGCCACGTACAGCTGCCCGCGTTCTCGATCGCCACGCTGAGCGCCTCGTCGGCGGCGTCCTCGACGGCGAACGCGAACCACATCCGGAATTTCGCGTGCTTCGGGTCCGCGGGCACCGCGAGCCGGACGTTCGAGGGGCTCTCCGCCGAGAGCACGTCGATGCGTGCCCCTTCGAAGTCGGTCGCGATGCGCATTTCTGGCGCCTAGTCTCACGAAGATTGCGCCGAGCGCAAACCGCTTCCGCTATTCTCCCGCCGATGACCGAACGGAAAACCGTCCTCTGCCTCGCCAGCTATGAAAAAGGCCACGACTTTCTGCGGCAATGCCACGCCCAAGGCTGGCGTGTGCTGCTGCTCGCGTCCCACAGCCTGAAAGACGAGGTCCAGTGGCCCACGGAGGCCATCGACGAGATCTTCTGGATGCGGGACGACGACAAGAAGTGGGACCCGCAAGAGACCCTGCGCGCCGTCAGCTATCTCGCGCGCACCACGGAGATCGACCGGATCGTCCCGATGGACGACTTCGACCTCGAGATCGCCGCGCTGCTGCGCGAGCACCTGCGCGTGCCCGGCATGGGCGAGACGACGACGCGCTACTTCCGCGACAAGCTCGCGATGCGCGTGCGCGCGCAGACGGCGGGGCTCCGCGTGCCGGAGTTCGTCTCCGTGATCAACGACGCGCGCGTGCGGGCGTTCACGGCGCGCGTGCCGGGTCCGTGGATGCTCAAGCCGCGCTTCCTCGCCGGCGCCATCGGCATCCGCAAGGTGGAGAACGAGAAGGACCTCTGGCACCGCATCGCGCAGCTTGGCGACGAGCGCTCCATGTACGTGCTCGAGCGCTTCCTGCCGGGCGACGTCTTTCACGTCGACTCGCTCTCTTTCAACAGTGAAGTGCGCTTCAGCATCGCGAGCGGCTACGGCAAGCCGCCCTTCGACGCCTCGCACGGCGGCGACGTCTTCACGACGCGCATTCTGCCGCGGAACGAGGCGCTCGCGCTGTCGCTCGTCGCCGACTGCAAGAAGGTCCTCGGCGCGATGAAGCTGGTGCGCGGCGCCTCGCACACCGAGTTCATCCGCTCGAACGCCGATGGGCAGCTGTACTTCCTCGAGACGGCGGCGCGCTGCGGCGGCGCGCACATCGCGGACATGCTCGAGGCGGGCACGGGCCTCAGCACCTGGCGCGAGTGGGCCAAGATCGAGATCGCTGGCGAGGACGGCACCTACGAGGTGCGCCCGACGCGCGAGGACTACGCCGGGCTGCTGATCGCGCTCGCGCGGGAAGAGCACCCGGACACGCGCGGCTTCAGCGACCCCGAGGTCGTCTGGCGCATGGACAAGAAGCACCACATCGGGCTCGTCGTGCGGTCCCCGAGCCCGCAGCGCGTCGAGGTGCTGATCAACGACTACCGCGAGCGCATCCGCCGCGACGTGCTCGCGTTCGTGCCGCCGACGCCGCGGTCGGGGGACTGAGCACACATCCGCGCACCCGGGGTGCGATTTCGGATCTGGAGGGCCGCATTTCATTCGCGCATGGAACGAGACTGTCGAAAGTGCGCGAGGACAGAATTTCGGCCCAGATCCGCTCCGACCCTCGGTGGCACGCCTCCTGCTAGATGAGGAACCAGACGGCAGGGCGCGCGCCCCCTCCCCCCCAAGCGCGTGTCCGCCGTCGCTTCCTGCGGCGGCTCGAGAGGCATCCCACCCCCCCCCTTTGGGGATGTCTTTTGAGCCGCCCTATTTTTTCCGTCGACACGCCGCCCTCACGGGCGGCGTCGTCGCTTAAGCCGTCGGCGACGCGGCGAGCGCCAGCCCGAGCCTTCAGGGACGAACCGCGAAGGCGGCGACGACGATGGCAGCCCAGCCGACGAGCAGCATCACGCCGCCGATCGGCGTGATGGCGCCGAGCCAACGGACGCCGGTGATGGCCATCGTGTAGAGCGTCCCGGAGAAGAGCAGCACCCCGCCGGCGAACGCGAAGCCCGCGACCGTGGCCGCCGTGCTCTGCGTGCGCCCGACCAGCCAGGCGGCGAGGCCGATCGCGAGGGCGTGCACGAGGTGATACTGCGTCGCGGTGTGCCACCACTCGAAGCGCTTGGCCGAGTCGGC
>CAIUAC010000703.1 GCA_903896985.1 uncultured Sandaracinus sp. | reverse complement strand
CGCGTCGTGCTCGCCGCGACGGACTGGAGCGCGGACGCCACCCCGCATCTCGGCAATCACTACGTGCAGGACCAACTCCTCACCTTCGACGCGCAGACTCTCGCGCTCGTCGCGCAGCGCAACACCGCGCGGAGGAGCCCCCGGCAGGACGCCGCGGGCGACGCGGACCGCGGAATTTCCCCGCTCGGCCTCTTCTCGACGCCCTCCGGCGCGTGGCTGGTCGCGTTCGCGGGCAGCGACGAGCTCACCCGCATCGACCCGCGCGGCGGCGCGCCGCAGTCCTTCGACGTCGCGGCGCTCGGGCTCTCTGTGCCGCAGTCCGTCGTGCTCCTGACCGACCCGCGCACCGGAACTCCTGCGCTCGTCGCGACCTCTCCCTCGAGCGGACGCCTCGCGGTGCTCGACCCCTCGACGGGCGCGCTGCGCGCGACGATCGCCCTCGCGCCCGACGACGCGACGCTGCTGCGCGACGACCCGGACGCGCTCCGCCGCCGCTTCGGTGAGCGCGCGTTCTACGAGGGGACGCGCTCCGGCGTGAGCTGCCAGAGCTGTCACCCGGACGCCGGCAGCGACGAGATGGCGCACAACATCGGCGGGCGAGTCCTCGCGCCGACGCTCGATGTGCGTGGGATCGGCGGCACCTCGCCGTACCTGCGCGATGGCAGCTATCCGCGCATGGGGGACCTCTTCGAGGTCGCGCAGCTTCGCTATCGCGGCTACCGCGAGCCCGCCGGTGATCGAGGCGCGACGCTCGACGCGTGGATCGCCTCGCTGCCCCTGCAGCGCTCCCTCGCGCCGCGCGATCTGCCCCGCGAGCGCCGGGGCTTCGCGGTGTTCGTGCGGGCGGGCTGCCCGACCTGTCACGCGGCGCCGGCGATGACGAACCTCGGCTCGCAGCTCGCGCGCGCCGTGTTCCCGCGGGCGCGCTCGGCCCCCGGAGCGTCGCTCGACACTCCTTCTTTGCGCGCCGTGTCGCGCCGCTCGCGCTGGCTCCAAGATGGGCGCGCGACCTCGCTGCGCGCGATCTTCAGCGAGCAGAATCCCGACGATCGGCACGGCCACACGCGCGGCCTCTCCCGCGCCGCGCTCGACGACCTCGTCGGCTTCTTGGAGTCCCTATGAGCGAGCTTGTCGCGCTCGGACTCCGCTGCACGGGCTGGCTCGCGGCCATCCTGCTCACCGCGTCGCTCGCCGTGACCCCGCTCGTGCGCCTGCGCGCCTCGCGGGGGGCCGCGCGACCGAGGTTGCTCGCAGCCCGCCGCTGGCTCGGGATCGTCGCCGCGTCGCTCGCCCTCGCGCACGGCGCGGTCGCGCTCTTCACCTACCTGCAGCCCGAGCCGTGGAGCGCGCTCCGCGAGAACCCCTGGCTGCGCTCGGGCGCGCTCGCCGCGGCGCTCCTCGCTGCGCTGCTCGCGACGTCGTTTCCCGTCGTCGTGCGCGGCGCGCGCGTCGTGCTCTGGAAGCCGCTCCACCGACTCGTCTACGTCGCGCCGGTGCTCGTCGTGCACCATCTCTTGCTCGCG
>CAIUAC010000702.1 GCA_903896985.1 uncultured Sandaracinus sp. | reverse complement strand
GGCCGTCCGTCACGCCGCCCGACGCGAACGGCAGGTACGCGCGCGCCAGCCCGTGCGCGCTCGCCGTCGCCGACGCCCAGGCGAGCTCAGCGCGGCGCACGCGCGGGGAGTTGTACTCGGCGAGCCCCGCAGGCCCGAGGCGCGGGTTGAAGAACGCCTTTCGCGGCAGGGAGTCCCGCGCGAGGGTCGCCCGCGTGAGGCGCGCCTCGGTGCTGCCGCCGCGCAGCGTCGCCGCGAGCATCCGGAGCGCGCGGGCGGCCGTCTTCGGCGGATAGAGCGTCGCCAGGCGCGCGTCGAAGTCCGCCGGCGTGCCGAGCGACACGTCCGCGCCGAGCGGCTCGAAGAGCTCGCGGCGCAGGAACGCGCCGAGGCTCTCGTCGGCGATCAGGCGCTCGAAGAGCGCGCGCGCGTACATCCCGAACGTGATCGCGTGATAGCCCTGCGCCCTGCCCGGCGCCCAAAGCGGGCGCTGCCGCTCGAGCAAGCGCACGAGCCGCTCCTGCCGCTCGGGCAGCACGCAGTCGTCCATCGTCACGGGCTCGTCGAGCCCGAGCAGCCCGCCCTGATGATTGAAGAGCGTGCGCACCGTGATGGCGCCCTTGCCCGCCTGCGCGAAGCCCGGCCAATACGTCGCGACGGGCGCGTCCCACTCGAGCAGCCCGCGGTCCGCGAGGAGCGCGAGCCCCATCGCCGCGAGCCCCTTGGTCACCGAGAACACGACGATGCGCGTGTCGCGCGCCCACGGCTCGCCGCGCGCGACGTCCGCGGAGCCGCCCCAGAGGTCGACGACGCAGCGCCCGTGGTGATAGACCGTCAGCCCCGCGCCGACCTCGGAGCCGTCGCGGAATTGCGCGGCGAAGCGCTCCGCGAGCGGCCCAAAGCCGTCGGCGTAGCTGCCGCTGCAAGGGCGCGGCGCCGCGCGCCCCTCGAGCCTCACCGCGGGATGCACTGACCGGTCGCCGCCACGCAGCGCAGCGTCGGATCGATCGACGTGCAGAACGAGTCACCGCCGTAGAAATTGCAGCGCGGCGCGCAGACGCTGTAGGTGCTCGTCCAGCAGACCTGCTCGAGGCTGCCGACGCCCGCGCAGTCGGCGTCGGTCGAGCAGCGACACGTGAAGAGGTCCACCTGACCGTCGCCGTCGTCGTCGAGCCCGTTGCAGCACTCGGTGCCCGCGCCGAACGGACGGCAGTTCGTGTCGGAGCAGTCGATCTGCGAGTTGCAGTCGTCGTCGCGGCCGTTCGTGCAGGTCGCGACGGTCGACTCGCGCCGCGCCGTCGGCACGCACATCCCGGCGTCCGCGCTGCCGCCGTCGCGCGCGCCCGCGTCCGGGGCGAAGCACAGCGGGTTCATCGCGCAGTCGGGGTCCGCGCAGTCGGTCGCGCCATCGCAATCGTCGTCGACGAAGTCGCCGCAGTTGCTCTCGAAGGGCGCGCAGACTCGGCAGCTCGGGTCGCTCGCGCAGGCGGGATCCGAGCAATCGGCCATGCCGTTGCAGTCGTCGTCGACGCCGTTGGTGCAGCTCGACTCCGTAAGCTGACATACGAAGCACGCCGGGTCGGCGCTGCAGTCGTCGTCGTCACAGTCGACGCGCGCGTCGCAGTCGTTGTCGAAGCTGTCCGTGCAGCTCGTCTCGAACGCCTCGCAGGGGTTGCAGCTCGCGTCGCCGGCGCACGCCGGGTCATCGCAGTCGATCAGCCCGTTGCAGTCCTCGTCGAAGCCCGTGTTGCAGATCTCACGCGGCAGGCAGAGGCGGCAGAGCGGGTTGCCCGTGCAGTCCGAGTCGGCGCAGTCGACCTGCCCGTCGCAGTCGTTGTCGCGCCCGTCGCGGCAAGCCTCGGCGACGCAGCCCGGCCCACACGACGGGTCGGCCGCGCAGCGCGGATCGGCGCAGTCGGCGAGCCCGTTGCAGTCGTCGTCGATGCCGTCGCCGCAAAGCTCGATCGGCAGACACGCGCGGCAGAGCGGGTTCCCCGTGCAGTCGGGGTCGTTGCAGTCCGTCAGCCCGTCGCAGTCGTTGTCCTGCGCGTCGCGGCAGATCTCGGTCGGCCCGCAGACGATGCAGACGGGGTCGCGCGCGCAGTCCGTGTCGGCGCAGTCGATCTGTCCGTCGCAGTCGTTGTCGCGTCCGTCACGGCAGACCTCCGCCGTGCACGTCACGCACGCGGGCACGCGCGCGCAGTCCGTGTCGCTGCAGTCGCTGCGCCCATCGCAGTCGTCGTCGACGCCGTTGGTGCAGCTCTCCGGGACACAGACGCGGCACGCGGGGTCGAGCGCGCAGATCGGGTCTGCGCAGTCGATCAGCCCGTCGCAGTCCTCGTCGAAGCCGCCGGTGCAGCGCTCCGCCGTCGCGACGCAGCCGCCGCCATCGGGCCGCCCGCCGTCGACACCGCCGCCGTCCACGCCGCTATCGACGCGACCGCCGTCCACCGGGCCGCCGTCCACACCGCCGCCGTCCACGCCGCTGTCGACGCGACCGCCGTCCACCGG
>CAIUAC010000701.1 GCA_903896985.1 uncultured Sandaracinus sp. | reverse complement strand
GCAGGACGCGCCCCCGCCGTCGACGCGCCTGCCGGACTTTCCGCTCGACCTCGAGCGCATCGTGCTCAACGCGCTCCATCGCGACCGCGGGCAGCGCACGCCGAGCGCGTCCCACCTCGCGCTCGCGCTCGAGGAGTTCGCCACCAAGCACGGGCTGCTCGTCGGTCCGCGCGCCGTGTCTCGGCACGTGCTCCAGGTGTTCCCCTACGAGCGCCTGAAGGAAGAGAGCGCCGGGATCGTCGAGGTGCCGCTCTCCCGCCCAGGTTCGGACGCCGGCGCGGGCCGTCAGACCGGTTGGCGCGAGCCCGCCGCGAAGGCGACGCTCACCGGGCGTCCCGTCGTGCACGAGTTCGACGACGACTCCCTGTTCGAAGATCTGCACCTGCTGAGCGAGGCGCCGCGCACTTTCGACGGTGACGACGCCGACCCGCTGACGCTTCCGCCCCAGTCTCGACAGCCCCGCCTGCAGGTCGTGTCGGACGACACGGACGGCGACCTCACAGGCGCAGACGTCGAGTCGGAGTTCGACGCTGCAGCTCTGCTCGAGAGCCTGCCGCCCGAGCCGCTTCAGGCCGCGCGCTTCGATGACCTGCCCGCGAGTCCCTCACGGGACCTCGAGTCGAACGATGACTCGGGCAACGGCTCAGAGAATCGCTATCCCTCACTTCCTCCCGAGCTCTTCGAGCTCGACGACGGGGACGCTTCCGGCAAGCCCGTCGTGCTGCTCGCGTCGCCGAAGCGTGCGCTCAGCGTGTCGCCGGGAGCGGGCGAATACATGCGCGATCTGATGCGCCGCCTCGAGAAGGAAGAGGACTCGGGCGACGGCGGCTGAGCGTCGCGGAGCCCGCGCTCCCGTTCAGTCGTGCGTTGCCTCTTCGAGCCCGGGACCGTCCGCGAGCGGCGTCAGCAGGGTGAACTCGGCCCCCCCGTCGACGTTCGTACCCTCGAGGCGCCCGCCCAGGCTCTGCTCCGCGATCTGGCGCGACATATAGAGCCCGATTCCGGTTCCGCTCGGCTTGGTCGAGAAGTACGGCTCGAACATTCGGTCGAGCACGTCCCCTGGGATGCCGCCGCCGTTGTCGCGCACGGTCACGCAGCCGAGCCCGTCGCGACGACTCACGCGCACGACGATCCGTCCGTGCTCGCCGTCACGTTCCTCGATCGCCTGCCGCGCGTTGGCGAGGACATTCAGCAAGACCTGCGAGTACTCGTTGGCGAAGCCGAACAGCGTCACGTCATCGACCGCTTCGACCTCGATGGTGATCCCCGCGTGTAGAAAGCTCGCCTCGACGAGATCGATGGCTTCGCGCACCTGGTCGACCGCCGCGAAGGCGCGCCGCTCCTTGGTCGGCTCGACGAAATTTCGGAAGTCGTTGATGGTGCCGGACATCTGCTGGATGAGTCGATTGGCGTCGCTCATCGCGCCCTCCAAGGCGTTGGCGTCGAGCTCGCCGAACCGCGAGGAGTCGACCAGGTTGGCGAGCACGAGGCTGAGCGCGTTGAGCGGCTGTCGCCATTGGTGGGCGATGTTGCTGAGCATCTCCCCCATGGCCGCTTGTCGACTCTGCGTGATGAGGAGCTTGTCCTTGGCTCGAAGCCCATCCACCGCCTCGCTCACGCGGTCCCCCAGCCTCCGGTTCGCCTCCTCGAGCCTCCTCTCGATTTCCTTGCTCGCCGTGATGTCCGTGAAGGTCGTGACCACCGCGTGCGGCGCCGCCCCCGCGGCCAAGCGGACCGGCGCCGACGAGATCGAGATCCAGGTGAGGGAACCGTCCGGCTTGTGCACGCCCATCACGACGCCAGTCAGCGGGTCGCCCGTCCGGAGCGTGACCATCGACGGGTGCTCGTTCCCCGGGAAGGCGCTGCCGTCCGCGCGAACCGAGCACCAGCGCGGGTCGACGGATGTGCGCCCACTCATCTGCTCGAACGACAGCCCGAGGACTCGCTCCGCCGCGGGGTTGCAGCTGACGATCGCGCCTCGCGCGTCTTGCATCACGACGCCTTCCGACATCGCGGTGACGATCGAGCGCAGGCGCGCCTCGGTCTCGGGGGCGGCCTCGGCCTTCACGTCGAAGACCGCGATGAAGTGGTCCTTCTTCGGGCTGTAGACGGAGATAGAGAACCGCCTCCGCAGCGAGTGCAGGTAGCGCTCGACGTGCCGCGGCACGCCCGTCGTCGCGACCTCGCTGCAGAGGTCGAGCAGCCAAGCGTCCGCCTCGCGGAGCCCCGGGATGACGTTCGAGACGCGCTGGCCGACGACGTCCGCGAGGCCGGTCTGCGCCTCGAAGGCCGGGTTGACCTCGAGGTAAACGAAGTCGTGCGGCGCCGCTTCGTCCGTGAGGACCTGGCAGTACGCGATCCCGCTCAACATCTGCTCGAAGAGGAACCGATAGTGCTCGTCACCGTGCTGCATCGTGCCCCCTGACTCGAGCGACCAAAGCGCCAAACCGAACCAACGGTACCATCGGAAAAGTGCCGCGTCGCCCACGTTTTTGAAGCAGCAGCCGCGCGGCCCGGGAGCAGCGCTTCGTCGAGCCGCGAGCGGCACTGAGCGAGAGTGGCGCGCGCGTAACGCCTGTTCTCGCCGGCCGACTGAAGGGCGCTCTCATTCTCACGAGGAACCGCCATGACGCACCGCAGTCGCACGCTCTCGTTCGTCCTCCTCCTCGCAGCCGCCGGCTGCGGCTCGAGCGGCGCCGCCACGACGGAGGCGGCCCCCGCGGTCGCCGCAGGGGTCAAGGAACTCGACGTCCCGGCGGTGGCCGCGCTCGTCGCCACGAACGCGGCGGTGGTGCTCGACGCGAACGGCACGGCCACGCGCACGCAGTTCGGCATCGTGCCCGGGGCGCGTCTCCTGACGTCATCGTCGCGCTTCGACGTCGCGACGGAGCTCCCGGCCAACAAGGCTTCGACGCTGGTCTTCTATTGCGCGAACAGCGAGTGCGGCGCCTCCCACAGCGCAGCCGAACGCGCGGTCGCGGCGGGCTACTCCGACGTCAACGTGATGCCCGCCGGGATCGCGGGCTGGAAGCAAGCGGGCCAGGCGACCGCGCCGGCGCCGCGTAGCTGAGCGAAGGCTCCGCGGCCTTCGCTGCGCGAGGGGAGGCGCAGCGAGGGCGCTCGGTCAACGATCCCAGTTGCCCATCTCGCCGAGGTCGCGCGCGTCGTACCCAGCGCTCGAGAGCATTGCCGCTGCGCGCGCCGAGCGAGAACCCGACGCGCAGTAGACGACGACGGGATGAGCGCGCGGTACCTCCGCGAGGCGCCCTTGGAGCTCGCTCACCGGGATGAGCACGGCCCCGTCGAGGTGCCCGCCCTCCCATTCCATCGGCGTGCGCACGTCGACGAGCGTGGCGCCCGCCGCGACGAGGGCGTGCGCCTGCGCGCCGTCGACCGAAGTGACGACCCCGCCGCCGCCGCAGCCGATGGCCGCAGGGGTCGCCGAGAAGAGGAGGAGGAGCGCGAAGAGTTTGGACTTCATGGGTAGGTCTCCAGCGAGGGTCGAGAGCAATCGCCGCGCGGCGTGCGAGCTTGCGCCGTGGGAGCCAGCTTCAGCCGCGAACGGTTCTGGGCTCGGCGCCCGAGTCTCCCTGGGATAGAATGCGCGCATGACTCTGGCCATCTCCCCGGTCCGCGCCCTCGCACTGTTCGCGACCATCGGCGCGGCGACGATGTCGCTCGTATCCGCGGCGCGCGCCGATGTTCCGCCGCCCGAGGGCTACGTCGAGCAGTGCACGGTGGAGCTTCAACAGCATGCCGACGCGATCTGCGAGGCATGTGGCTCGTACTACGCGACGGTTCAGAAGTGCCCGACGCAATACGCCTCGACGCCGTTTCAGAAGCGATGTCAGACGTCGGGCGCCTCGGTGTGGACCGAGGTCTGGTGCCGCCCGCGGACGTCGTCGGATCCGGCGGTCGCGGGCGCCGCTCCGCAGGAGGCCCCGCCTGCGGCCGCCCCGCCCGCATCGCCGACCTCGCCGACCCCACCCGCGGCGCCTGCGGCTGCGTCGACGTCCGCGCAAGAGGGCGACTCGTGCAGCGTGGGGGCCGTCGGCGCCGCCGGTGGTGCGCGCACGGGCGCATGGTTCATCGTCGCGACGCTGCTGCTCGCCGTGGGCGCGCGGCGGCGCTGAGCCTTCGGGCGACTCGGACGTCGAGGAAGGCGTTCAAGTGGCACGTGTCGGCACATCATGGCTTGTGCTGAGGTGTGCCAGTTCGCTAGAGTGCCGGCGTGCGTACTCTCGGCCGCTACCAGATCCTTCGCGCGCTCGGCTCAGGTGCTGCCGGGGGCGTCTTCCTCGTCGAGGACCGGATCCGCGGCGGAGCGCCGGTCGCGCTGAAGCGGCTGCACGCTCGCGCGGATGATCTGCTGCGGGCCTCGTTCGAGCGGGAGTTCGGCGTGCTCGCGCAGGTGGCGCTGCCCGGGGTCGCGCGGGTGCTCGACTTCGGGCTGGCGGAGCCGGACGGGGATGACCCGGGCGGGCCATTCTTCACGCGCAGCTATGTGGACGGCGAACCGCTCGACGTCGCTGCGGCGCGGGTCGAGCCCGCGGGGCGTGTCGCGCTGGTCGTGCGCGTCGCGGCGGTGGTGGGGCCGCTGCATCGGCGCGGTGTGGTGCACGGGGACCTGAAGCCGGCGAACATCATCGTCGACGGGGAGGGTGCCCCACACGTGATCGACTTCGGGCTCGCGCGGGTGACGGGCGAGCGGCCGTCACGCGAGTCGGGAGGCGGGGGAACGCCCGCGTTCATGGCGCCCGAGCTGCTGTCGGGGGAGGCGGCGTCGGTACGCGGCGACGTCTATGCGCTCGGCGCGACGCTGTGGGCGTTGCTGACCGGCGCCCCGCCCTTCGCCGCGCTCGGTCCGCGCGCGCTCGGGGCGCGGCTCGCGGGCAAGCTCCCGGAGGTTCCGGAGGGGCTCCCGCCGCTCGTCTCGCGCGCGCTTGCGGTCGCCTTGCGTGCGCTCGCGCCGGACCCCGCGCGACGGCTGCCGGCGGTGGACGAGCTTCGTGTGGCGCTCGAGGCGCTCCTGCCCGAGGCGCAACGCGCGACGCGGACGTTGCCGTTCGTCGTGCCGCGTCCGCGCGGGTACGAGGGCGCGCTCGCGCGGCTCGACAGCTGGGTCGAGTCACGGCCGCCGGGGGCGGTGCCCGTCGCGCTCGTCACGGGGGCGCGCGGGGCGGGGCGCACGACGCTGCTGCGCGAGCTCAAGTGGCGCCTGCAGATTCGCGGGGTGCGCGTGCTCGAGGCGAGCGGCTCAGCGGGCGAGGGCCTCGCGCCGCTCGCGCAGCTCGTGCGTCAGGCGGCGGTGCTCGCGACGGACGACGATCTCGCCAGGCACGTCGGCGAACGCGCGCTCGAGGCCTTCGCGCGTGGAGACGGGGCCGGCGAGGGGGCGCTCGCGGATGCCCTCGCGCGCCTCGTCGCCGCGCTCGTGCGGCGTGGGCGCACCGCGCTCTTCATCGACGACCTCGACGACGCAGAGACGATCGTCGGCGCCGCGCTGCGTGGGGTCGTGCACGCGGACGGGGTCGAGGGCACGGTCATCGTGGCGAGCGCTACGGAGGTCGGCGCGCCGGCGGTGCGCGCGCTCGGGCTGGCTGAGGTCGTGCCGCTCGCGGCGCTCTCGCCGGAGGACGTCGCGCTGCTCGCAGCCGATGGGCTTGGCCCCGTGGATCAGAGCGTCGTCGCCGCGTTGGTGGCGCGCACGGGG
>CAIUAC010000700.1 GCA_903896985.1 uncultured Sandaracinus sp. | reverse complement strand
GCGTTCCATGATCGGCGCCCGGTCGAGTCTCCTCGCGCTCGTCCTCGGTGCGCTGATCTGCCTCGCGCCCGCGGCCGCGCTGGCCCACCCGCTGATCGATGAAGGGCTGCGCAGGTACGGCGAGGCGGACCTGCCGGGCGCCCTCGACGCTCTCACGCAGGCCGAGCACGCGACCGGCCTCACGCGGGACGACCTCGTTCAGCTCTACCTCGGGCGCGCCATGGTGCATCACGCCATGGGCCACGCGACGGAGCTCGAGGCCGACGTCTATCGGCTCGCCACGCTCGAACCTGCGCTGACGCTGCGCCGCACCGCGCCCCCGCCGGTGCGCCTGGCGTACGAGCAAGCCGCCGCGCGCGTGCCCGGGCCGATGCGCGTCGACGTGGAGGTCCACCGGACCCCCGATGGCGTCGAGCTGGTCGCGCACGTCACCGACGACAGCGCCGGGCTCGTCCAGTCGGTGCGCATCCGCGCCCGCACGCCGGGCAGCACCTGGCGGCGCTCGGAGGTCGCGTCGATCGAGCTGCCCGCGGCGGCGGGCGCTGCGGTCGAGTACGTCGCGGAGGCCATCGGACCGGGCGGAGCTGTGCTCGTCTCGGCGGGCACAGAGTCGACCCCTCTGCGCGTCACGTCGACCGTCGCGGCGCCGGGCGGCGGTGCAGAGGCGACCGCGGGCCACGCTGACCGAGGCGCTGCGGGCCGCGACGACCATGGCCTCGGCCTCTGGCCTTGGGTGATCGGAGGCGGCGCGCTGCTCGTCGCGGCGGTGGTGCTGATCGCCGTGCTGGCGTCGAGCTCCAGCGACGACCAACACATCTCGGGCCTGATGGTCACCTTCTGATGAGCGCACCGTTCCAGCCCGCCACAGCGGAGTTCGACGCGCCAGACGCGAGCGTCGAGCTCGGGCGCTACCACCTCGTGCAGAGGCTGGCGTCGGGGGGCATGGCGAGCGTGTACCTCGCGCGCGCCGCCGGGCCCGCTGGCTTCGAGAAGGTCGTCGCGCTGAAGCGGATTCACCCCCACCTCGCGAACGAGCAGACCTTCGTCGAGATGTTCCTCGACGAGGCGCGGATCGCCTCGCGCATCGACCACGCCAACGTGTGCAGCGTCTTCGACTTCGGCAAAGCCGACGGCGCCTATTTCATCGCGATGGAGTTCCTCTCGGGCGAGCCGCTCTCGCACCTGATCAACTTGATGGAGCGCTCTGCAGAGGAGCTCGCGGACCCGCGACGGGCGTACCTCATGGCGCGCATGGTCGCCGACGCCTGCGAGGGACTGCACGCCGCGCACGAGCTCCACGATCGCGAAGGCGAGCTGCTCAACGTCGTGCATCGCGACGTCAGCCCGCAGAATCTATTTCTCACCTACGACGGCGTGGTGAAGGTCGTCGACTTCGGCATCGCGAGCGCCGCTGGACGCCTGCATCACACGCCGGGCGGCGAGATGAAAGGCAAGTTCGCCTACCTGGCCCCCGAGCAGGCCCGCGGGGCGGCGGGCGCGCTGCTCGACCGGCGCGTGGACGTCTTCGCGCTCGGGGTCGTGCTCTGGGAGCTGCTGACGCTGAAGCGCCTGTTCCGCCGGGACACGCCCGCGGCGACGCTCGACGCGCTGATGAACGAGCCGATCCCGACGCCATCGTCCCAGCGCGATGGGCTCACGACGGATCTCGACGCCATCGTGATGAAGGCGCTCGCGCGCGACCGCGACGACCGCTACGGCAACGCGCGGGACCTCGGGCGGGAGCTGGCGAAGGCGATCGGCAAAGCGGGCGAGGTCATCGGCGCGGTCGACCTCGCGGACTGGCTGGAGCGCCTGGTCCCGGACGCGCACGAGAACAGCCGGCGCCGCGTCGAGAGCGCGATGCGCGGCGACCACGCGCGCTACCCGCTCCAGCCGACCGGCGAGCTAGGCGACTCGGACGTCGTCGTCCTCGAGCAGTCGAGCGTGCTCGATCTGCCCGCCGGCCCGCCGGTCGACGGCGAAGACGCGGTGACGCGCGCGTGGTCGCCGCTGAGCCCCACGCCGTCCCACGCCGAACCGCGCGCTGCGAGCGCTTCCGCCGCAGCGAGACCATCGCCATCGGCTCGTGCACCGCGGTCGCGCCCGCCGGTTCCGCCTCCCGCTCCGCGCGCACCGACGGCGCCTCCCGCCCCTGCGACCGATGGGCGCGGGGCGGCCGCGAAGGCGCGCTACGCGCTCGGAGCCGTCGTGCTGCTCATCGGCTCGGTCGCCCTGCTCGCTGCCCTCGGCTGGGGCCGCGCGGACGACGCTGCGCCCACCGTCAGGCCAGCGCACACACCCGCGCCCACCGCCCATGCGCCCGTCATTCCGGTGACTCCCGCCATCCCGACGGTCGCCCACACCCCGACGCAAGCCCGGCCGCAAGACCCGAGCCCGCCGGTCGTCACGGTGGCCCCCACGAGTCCGGCACAGCTGCCCGCGGC